>NZ_JBHSQK010000011.1:0-270633 GCF_042658055.1 Pseudonocardia lutea | reverse complement strand
GGTGCGACGCCCGCTGCCCGCGGTCCGGGAGCCCGCCCCGCGCGCCGGGCCGCCCTGTGCCTTGGCGGTGCGGCGCCGCTTCGGCGGCTCCTCGTCCTGCTCCGGCTCGTCGCCGGCCCCGTCGGTCGCCTGCTCGGCCGGTTCGTCGGACCGGTCGGCCTCGTCGTCGCCCCCGCCGGCCGCGTCGCGAGCGCTGGACACGGCGCTCTGCGTGGCGTCGGTGCCCGCCTCGGCGGTGTCCTCCGCGGTGTCCTCGGCGGTGTCCTCCGCCGTGTCCTCGGCGGTGTCCTTCGCGGTGTCCTCGGCGGAGTCCTTCGCGGTGTTCTTCGCGCCGTCCCCGGCCCCCGACCCGGCGTCGACGAGACCCTCGACCTTCTTGCCGACCTTGTCGGTCAGCGCGGCGACCTGGCGCGCCGCGACGGCCATCGCGGCACCCTTGCCCGCCTCGAGCAGCCGCCCCCGGACCTGGTCGGTCAGCGCGGACAGCTCGGGGGAGCTGTTGAGCAGCTTGGTGCCCTGGGCCAGGAGCTCAGCCGGCCCGCCCGCACGACGCCCCGCGGCCATCCCGCCGAGCATGAGGGCGAGCTTCATCTTCTTGGTGCGCCCCAGGAAGTAGCCGCCGGCTACCCCCAACGCCACCCGTGCGCCGCATTTCATCGTGCCTCCTCGTGTGGTGGCCGGTCCGCGCCCGCCCGACCGGGCCCGGTGTCACCGAACCGATCACGCCCGAGCCCCGAACCGGGGTCTGCAGCTTCTACCCGAACGGATCTGGCCGCACACGCTGATCGCGGACATCGCGCATTTTTGCGCTGTTCGGTCCACCCGCCCGGCCCATTTCCCGGAGATGGTGCTGGATCAGCCGGGGGACGTCTGCTGCGACGTCTCCGCGACGGCGCTGGGCCGAACGAGGGCTTACCGCCCGGTCGGCGGAAGGCCTTGTCACGCAGCGGGAGCGCCCGTGTGAGGAGGGTGCACAGCGGGTCGGCCCGCACCTCCGTCTTCTCCATCATCGACGGGTGCGGAAAGGGAACCGGCGCGTCAGGAACCTGCTTTCGCGGCCGCCACGACGATCAGCACGATGAGCGCGACGAGAAGCAGCACCACGGTGATCGGCAACAGCACGATCGCGAGGACCAGCGCGAGAATGATCGCGACGCGCATTCCGGTGCTCATGGCCCCGACGGCGCCCTTCAGCGCACCCCAGATCGGGTTCTTCCCGGCCAGCCCGGCCCGGACCCCGCCGAGCACCGCGCCCACCGCGAGCCCGCCCGACGCGGCCATCTTCTGGATCGTCCCGCCGAGGTCCTCGACGTGCTCCAGGACGAGCCCGACCGAGGAGCGCAGCAGCGTGCGGAGCAGGTCCCGCAGGCTCGCCTTGAGATCGGCGACCGCGGCCCGCCGGCGCTCGACGGGATCGGGCCGCGTCCCGTTCTCCGACCGCGGGGCCTCGCCGTCGATCTCCAGCGCCGTCGTGCGCATCAGTGCTCCCTCCCGCCGCGCCGCCGATGCCCGGCCGCGCTCTCCCGACTACCCCGAACCGGGACCCGGCCACGCGCCGCGCGGGACCTCCGACGTCGAATGCGCCCGTCCGCCGCAGCGCGGGACCCGGCCGGGTGACCGGTGTTGCCCCGGGCAGCCCAGCCGGACGCGGGCGGACCCCACGCCGGCGGGCGGTTCACGGTGCCTCGCCGGGGTAGGGCTACCGCATGGCGAGCATCGGCTACTTCCTGTCCTGCGAGCAGTACGGCCCGAAGGAGCTCGTCGCCCAGGCGCGGGCGGCGGAGCGGGCCGGCTTCGAGCGGCTGTGGATCTCCGACCACTTCCACCCGTGGAACGACGAGCAGGGCCAGAGCCCCTTCGTCTGGTCCGTGATCGGCGCGCTGTCCGAGGCGGTGTCGCTTCCGGTGACCACCGCGGTGACCTGCCCGACGATCCGCATCCACCCGGCCGTGATCGCCCAGGCCGCCGCGACCGCCGCCGTGCAGCTCGACGGCCGGTTCGTCCTCGGCGTCGGCAGCGGCGAGCTGCTCAACGAGCACGTCCTCGGGGACGCCTGGCCCTCGGTCGGGAAGCGGCTGGCGATGCTCGAGGAGGCGGTCGACGTGATCCGCCTCCTGCACGAGGGGGAGCAGACCAGCCACCACGGCACCTACTACGAGGTCCAGGAGGCGCGGATCTACACGTTGCCCGAGCAACCGGTGCCGATCTACGTCTCCGGGTTCGGCCCGCAGGCCACCGAGCTGGCCGGCCGGATCGGCGACGGCTACTGCACGGTGATGCCCGACGCCGACCTGGTGCAGACCTTCCGGGAGTCCGGCGGCGGGGACAAGCCCGTCCAGGCCGGCATGAAGGTGTGCTGGGACGCCGACCGCGAGGCCGCCCTGGACCGCGCGCACCGGTTGTGGGGCAACGACGCGCTGCCCGGCCAGCTCGCCCAGACCCTCCCCCGCCCGCAGGACTTCGCCGACGCCATGACGCTGGTGTCGCGCGAGCAGGTCGGCGAGACGATCGTCTGCGGCGACGACCCGGAGGAGCACCTGGACCGGGTCCGCCGCTACCTCGACGCCGGCGTCGACGAGGTCTACGTGCAGCAGGTCGGCGCGGACCACGAGGGCTTCTTCCGCGGCTGGGCCGCGAAGATCCTGCCGCAGCTGCGCTGAGCCGCCCGGCCCGCCCGGGTGCAAGGGCCGGTCGCCCTGTCTTCCGGGCGGTGCGGCGTGCTTGGCTGGCGCCCCTGTCCGGCCGGAGGTGGGGGTACGTCATGGCGGGGTCGTGGAAAGAGCACGGGCGACGGGTCGCGGGCGCCGCCGCGGCGGCGGGGAGCGCGGTCGTGCTGCTGCTCGCCCCGCCGGGTGACGGGGCCGCGAGCACCGCGGCGACCGCGACCACCGGTTCCGGGACCGCGCCCGTCGCCTACCAGGCCGTCACCGGCTCGAACTGGTCCGGCTGGGTGGCGGCCGGCGCGGGCTTGAGCACGGTCTCCGCCGCATGGACGGTCCCCGCCGTGCGGTGCGGCGCCCCCACCCAGGTCGTCGGACCCTGGGTCGGGTTGGGCGGCATCGCCACGAACTCGGTGCAGCAGACCGGGCTCGAGATCACCTGCGCGTCCGGGAAGCCGGTCTACCGCGCCTGGTACGAGACGGCCCCGGAGCCGCCGGTCTACCATCCCGACCCGGTCGCCCCGGGCGACCGGATGACGGCGAGCGTGCGGCGCACGGCGACGGGCTACACGCTCACGGTCGCCGACACCACCCGCGGCTGGACGCGCACCGCGCACACGCCCCTGCACCAGGACGACCACGCGTCGGCGGAGGTCGTCGTGGAGTCGCCAACGGGCGCGTTCCCGGCCTTCGGGAGCCTCACGATCACGGGCGCCACCGTGGACGGCCGGCCGCTCGCGTCCGCCCGCCCGGTGAGCTTCGAGTCCGGGACCGGGGGCGTGCGGCAGACCCGCACCGGGGCGGTGAGCGGGGGCACGTTCACCGTCACCTACCTGCACGAGTAGCGGGGCACGGGCAGCGCGCGCCCGGTGCTCAGCGCCGCCGGCGGAGCTGGGTCTCGTCCAGGTCCAGCTCCTGGCTGATCGCGACCATCGTCGGGCGGCTGATCTCACCGCGCGACTGCAGCCGGCGCAGGGTCTCGCGCTCGACCTTCAGCAGCCGCAGCCGCAGGGCACTCATGTCGGTAGGGCCGTCCGTGTCCCCGGCCCGCGGCCCCGCCCCGTCGCCGTCGCCGAGGTCGTCGCCGAGGTCGTCGCCCTCGCCGTCGGCGCGGCCGTCGGCGCCGCGCTGGTTCCGCCGGGTCGCCTCCAGCTGGTCCCGGAGGTGGTCGCGGCGCAGCTCCAGGATCTGGCGGAGCTCCTCGACCCCGGCCGGACCCGGCTCGTCCTGCTCGGTGACCTCGTCGAGCTCGCGCAGCGCGGCGTCGACGGCGGCCCGGCGGGCCCGGATGCCCTCGGTGCGCTCGCGCTCGTCGGGCCGCAGCCGCAGCACCCGCAGCAGCCAGGGCAACGGGACCGTCTGGCCCACCAGGGTCACCAGCACCACCACGACGGTCAGGAAGAGCAGCAGGTCGCGGCGCGGGAACGGGGCCCCGCCCGCCACGGTCAGCGGGATGGACAGCGCCACGGCGAGGGACACGGCGCCCCGCGGCCCGCACCAGCCGAGGGCCAGCCGTTCCCGCCAGGGCATGTGCGCCTCCGGGTCCTGGAGCGGCAGCAGCGTGCCCAGCGGCGGGACCGCCATCACCCACACCAGCCGCACGGCGATCGCCGCCACCGACACCGCCACCGCGGCGAGGACGAGCGCCGGCCACGGGTAGGCCCCGATCTCGCGGAACACGGTGGGCACCTGGATCCCGAGCAGCACGAACAGCAGCGCCACCAGCAGGGTGTTCAGCACGGTCCAGAAGGTCTCCGAGTGCAGCCGCACGGTCGGCTCGACCAGCCCGCGGCCGCGGACGGCGAGCCACCCGGCCGCGGTCACCGTCGCCAGGACACCGGAGGCGTGCAGCTCCTGCGCCGGGACGAAAGCCAGATAGGGCGTGACCAGCGAGAGCAGCACGTGGCTCGCCGTGTCCCGCACGTACCGGCGCAGGGCCGCGGCCAGGATGCCGACCACCAGGCCGAACGCGATGCCCCCGCCCACCTCGATCAGCAGTTGCAGGCCGATCTCGCCGATGCTGGTCGTGGCGCCCACGGCCCCGATCGCGACGGCGAACACGGTCAGGGCCACGCCGTCGTTGACCAGGCCCTCGGACTCGAGCACCGTGACGAGCCGGCGCGGGGCCCCGAGGCGTTGCAGGACCGATCCGGCCGCCACCGGGTCGGGCGGCGCGACGGCCGCCCCGAAGGCGATCGCGGCGGCCCAGCCCACGTCGGGGACCACCAGCAGCAGCGTCCCGCCCACGGCCACCGCCGTGACGACGACGAGGCCGACCGCCTGCCCGACGACCGGCACGAGGTGGTTGGCCGTCTCCCGCGGGTCGCTGAAGAAGGCGGCGAAGTAGATCAACGGCGGCAGGAAGAGCAGCAGCACCAGGTCCGGGGACAGCCGCACCTCCGCCACGCCGGGGATGAACGCCGCGCCCACCCCGAGCAGCACGTACACGGCGGCGTCGGGGAGGCCCGTCCGCCGGCTCACCAGGCGGCCGAGCACCACCCCCGCCGCGAGCACGACGACCACCAGCAGGACCTGAGTCGGCACGGGGCGAGCGGTACCCGCTGCGCGACTCCGGCATGCCGGGAGCCCGGGCGGTGGTGCCGACGGCGGCCCGTAGGCTGGCCCGGTGCCGATGACCGCGAAGTACGCCACCACCTGCGGCGTCTGCTCGAGCCCCATCCGGCCCGGCGAGGAGATCGCGAAGGCCGGGAAGGCCTGGGCGCACACCGGGTGCGCCGCAGCCGCGAAGAGCAGTGGGAACGGCGGTCCGGCGGCGGACACGCCGGCCGCCCGGCCCGCGCGGTCGGCCCCCCGCCCGGAGATGCCGGCGGCGGACGGCGCCCTGGAGGTGTGGACGGACGGGGCGTGCTCCGGCAACCCCGGCCCCGGCGGCTGGGCGTGGGCCACGAAGGACGGCCGGCAGGACAGCGGCGGCGAGGCCGGCACCACCAACCAGCGCATGGAGATCCGCGCCGCGCTGGAGGCGGTGCGGGCGCTCGAGGGCCCGCTCGTGGTGGTCAGCGACTCGACCTACGTCGTGAACTGCTTCCGGGACGGCTGGTGGAAGGGCTGGCTCGCCCGCGGCTGGACGACGAGCGCGCGCAAGCCGGTGGTGAGCCGGGATCTCTGGGAGCCGCTGGTCACCCTGGTCGACGAGCGCGGCGACGTGTCCTTCCGCTGGGTGAAGGGCCACTCCGGCGACCCGATGAACGACCTGGTCGACGCGCTCGCCGTCGAGCAGTCCCGCGCGGTGGCCTGAGCGAGGCCTGAGCGCGGGGCTCAGCCGGCGCCGCGGCGCCGCCGGCCGAGCCGGCTCCACAACGTCACGCCCATCGCGGTGACCAGGGCGGCGAAGAGCACCATCGGCCCGGACAACAGGGCGAGCCCGGCGAGCAGCCCGAGGAGGCCGAGCAGGATCAGGGCGAACGCCACCGCCCGCCCGGCGCGGGCCGGGAATCTCCCGTCGGCGAGCCGTTCGGCGAAGCGCGGGTCCTCCATCCGGATCGCCGCCTCGATGTCCTGCAGCCGGCGCCGGTCCTCGTCGCTCAGCATGGCTCCCCCTCGGCTCTCCCCGCGAGCGAACTACCCCGGGCCCTCCCGGTCAACCACCCGTCCGGGGTGGACCGCACGGGTTGCCCGACCGGCCCCGGACGCCGACGCGGGCCGCCCGGTCCGGGCGGCCCGCGTGCTGCGCGACAATCACTTCAGGGGGTCGTGCCCCCAGTTCATCAGGGAGTACCGCCAGGTCGTCTCCCGGACGTCCCCGTCGGGCCGCTGCGCCATGTGCCGGTGCACGTAGCCGACGACCTTGCGCATGTGCTTCTCGTCGTCCTCGGAGAGGTCGGCCTTCTTCGTCCGCAGGAGGTCGACGATCCGGCGGCCGGACTCGTGCCCGACGGACTCGCCGCCGTCCTCGTGCTGGCCCGCGTCCTTGGACTCGTCCGTCTCCAGCCACTTCTCGAGCTCGCCGGCGGTCATGTTGACCGCCTCGTCGAACTCCGTGCGGACCTCCTCGGCGCTCTTGCCGCTCATGACGTGGTGGTACCCGGCTTGAACAGCACCTTCACGGCCCCGTCGCGCTTCTCCTGGAACATCTTGTACGCGTCGGGCGCCGCCTCGAGCGGCACGTGGTGCGTGGCGAAGTCCTCGGTACCCAGCGGGTCGTCGTCCGTGAGCAGCGGCAGCAGGTCCGGCACCCAGCGGTGCACGTTCGCCTGGCCCATCCGCAGCTGGATCTGCTTGTCGAACATCTGCAGCATCGGCATCGGGTCGGCCATGCCGCCGTACACCCCGGACAGCGAGACGGTGCCGCCGCGGCGGACGAGCCCGATCGCCATCTGCAGGGCCGCCAGCCGGTCCACGCCCGCGGTCTTCATGAACGGTGCGGCCAGGGCGTCGGGCAGGAACCCGGCGAGCTGGTGGGCGATCTTGCCGAAGGGCGAGCCGTGCGCCTCCATGCCGACGGCGTCGATCACCGCGTCGGCCCCGCGGCCGCCGGTGATCGCGCGGACCGCGTCGACGACGTCCTTGCCCGCGTCGCGCAGGTCGATCGTCGTCACGCCGCGGTTCTGCGCCCGGGCGAGCCGCTCGGGCACCAGGTCGATCCCGACGACCGTCTCGACGCCGCGGTGCCGGGCGATGCGGCAGGCCATGTCGCCGATCGGGCCGAGCCCGAGGACGACCAGGCTGCCGTCGCGCGGCGGGTCGGCGTAGGCCACGGCCTGCCAGGCCGTGGGCAGCACGTCGGAGAGGTAGACGAAGCGGTCGTCCGGCGGGCCCTCCGGCACCTTGATCGGCAGCTGGTTGCCGAAGGGGACCCGCAGGAACTCGGCCTGGCCGCCGGGCATCTGCCCGTAGAGCTTCGTGTAGCCGAACAGGCTGGCGCCCATCCCCTGCTCGCGGTTCTGGGTGGTCTCGCACTGCGAGTGCAGCCCGCGCTCGCACATCCAGCAGGTGCCGCACGAGACGTTGAACGGGACGACCACCCGGTCGCCGACGTCGAGCGCGGTCACCGCGGAACCCTTCTCGGCGACGATGCCCATCGGCTCGTGACCGAGGATGTCCCCCTCCTGGAGGAACGGGCCCAGCACCTCGTACAGGTGCAGGTCGGAACCGCACAGCCCGGACGAGGTGATCTGCACGATCACGTCGTCGGGATCCTTCATGGACGGGTCCGGGTGGGTGTCCACCCGGACGTCGCGCTTGCCGTGCCAGGTCAGTGCGCGCACAGGTGCTCCTCTCAGGCGGGGTACTGGTGCTCGTTCAGGAGCCGGGCCAGGTGCGCCGCGTTGGCGGCGAGGGTCGCGGTCGTGGCCGCCACCGGTTCGGGGGTCTCGTCGAGGTCCTTGTAGTCGGTGCCGGACATCGCCTCGCCGTTCCAGTACACGGAACCCTGGGCCGGCACGCTGAACCCGGTGTCGTTGAGCGCCTGGAACAGGTCGGCCGCGATCTTGTGCGCGCCGTCCTCGTTGCCGACGACGGCGGCGACCGCGACCTTGCCGAACATCAGCGGACGGCCCTGCTCGTCCGTCTCGGAGATCTCGGCGTCGAGCCGCTCCAGCACGCGCTGCGCGACGCTGCTCATGTGCCCGACCCAGGTCGGGCTGGCCAGCAGCAGGATGTCCGCGCCGAGGATCCGGCGGCGCAGCTCGGGCCACTCGTCGCCCCCGCCCATGTCGGGCTGGACGCCGGGGCGGACGTCGTGGTCGACCACCCGCACCGTCTCGCCCACGACGTCGTGCTCCTTGAACGCGGCGAACACCTCGTCGATCAGCTTCTGGGTGCTCGAGCCGGTCGGGGACGGGTTCAACGTGCAGTTCAGGGCCAGTGCGGTCAGCATGCGGGACTCCCCGGTCTCCGGGCCTCGGTCCCCGGGGCGATACCCGGCCGGCGGTCCGACAAACGACGGCCCGGACCCGGTGCGCCGGTTCGGGGGGTGACGCGACCGGTACACGCGTGCCAGCATTGGGTGTTCTCCGGAGTCGCCGCGTTCAACCACGCAGCGCGCGAGCTCCCGTCACGGGGAGGCGCCACCGCCGATGCAGGACAGGGCCATGGTCGAGATCGAGTTCGAGGACCGGCCGGAGTCGGGCTACCTCGTCGCGCACCTCAGCGGCGAGGTCGACCTCGCGAGCCTCGGGTGCTTCCGCAGCGTCCTGCAGCGGCTGGCCGACACCGGCCGCACCCTGGTGGTCGTGGAGCTCGACGACCTGCAGCACCTGTGCGCCGGCGGCGTGCGCGAGCTGCTGGCCCTGCGCGAGGACCTCGAGGTGCGCGGCGGCGGGCTGCACCTGGTCTGCGACGAGCACCGACCCGCCCGGATGATCCTGCGGGCGTTGGGGATCCCGACGAGCACCGCCCTGCCGGGCGAGTCGGCCCTCGCGGCATCGCTCGGGCACCGGCTGAGCTGAGCGCGCCGGCTCGCGCCCGCCCCGCCGGTTGAGCCCCTGGGCGGGCGGGAAGACGGGGACATGCCCGTGCTCCCCCGCCCGTGCCACCCCGCCCGATGAGGCTGCCGTCGCCCCGGCTCACGGGTCGCTGGTCCACCGGCATCGCGATGGCACTGCTCGGCCTGGCGCCCTTCGTGCTGCTCTCCACCGCACCGTTCCTGTTCACCGCCGTGCTGGCCCGCGAGCTCGGCACCGACCGCGCCGGGCTGCAGCTCGGCCAAGGGCTGGGCAACGCGTCGTACGCCTTCGGCGTGGTCGCGGCCGCCGACCTGATGCGCCGGATCGACCCCCGCCGGATCTACCTCGGCTGCACGCTGCTCGTCGCGGTCGGGGCCGGGGTGGCGGCGCTCGCGGGGTCGAACGCCGCGCTGATCGCAGGGCGGGTGCTGCTGGGCCTGGGCAGCGGGATGCTGCTGGTCGTGTCGCTGCCGCCGGCCGTGACCGGACACGGCCCGCAGCGCATCCCGCTCACCGTCGCGCTGATCAACCTCGGGCTCTTCGGCGGCGCGGTGCTCGGCACGTCGATCGGCGGGTTCGCCGCGTCGCCCGGGGGGTGGCGGTGGGTGCACGCCGGCGCCGCGGTGATCGCGCTGGCCGGCTTCGTGGTGGGGCTCGCCGGGTTCGGGCGCGGCGAGGCCGAGGCGCCGCGGATGGGTTTCGACCCGTCCGGGATCCCGCTGGCCGCGGCCGCGACCTTCCTGCCCTTCGTCGGCGTGAGCGTGCTGGTCGGGCAGGCGCCCACCACGCCCGGGTTCGTGGTGCCGACGGTCCTCGGGCTCGCCGCGCTCGTCCTGCTGGTGGTGCGCGAGTACCGCAAGGAGCACCCGCTGATGCCGGTGCGGCTCATCGCGCACACCCTGCCGATCACGGGCATCGGCGCCGCGATGGTCACCGGCGCCGGGTTCACCGCGTTCACCGAGCTGGCCGTGCTGCGGCTGCAGCAGGTCGAGGGGGACCCGCCCGCGGTCGTCGGCGGGGCGCTGGCCACCGAGATCGCCGGGATGCTGCTGGCGATCCTGCTGATCGTGCGGGTCCTGCCCACCCGCTGGCTGCCCGTCCTGGTGCTCGGCGGGCTGCTCACCGTGTGCGCGGCCGGCGCCGTGCTGCTGAGCGGCGGCGGGCTCGGGCGTGCGGCGGTGGCGGGCCTCCTGCTCGGGCTGGGCGCCGGCGCGGGTGTCGGCCCGGGGCTGTTCCTCGGCGCGCTCAGCGTGCCCGCACCCCGGCTCGGGCCGGCGTTCGCGCTGGTCCAGCTCCTGCGCTCGGAGGCCGCGTTCCTCGTGGCGCCGGTCGTGACGAAGCTGGCGATGTCCGGCGGCCCCGCGGCGATCGACCGGACGATCCTGCTCGGCGTCGTGGTCACCGGCGCCGGGGTCGCGGTGCTGACGGGTGTGCTGCTGCTCGGCGGCTCGGGCCCGCAGAAGCCGGACCTGCGCCGCTGGACCGACGGCGAGGGCACGGCCTTCCGGTCCCCGCCGGTGGCGGCCGTGCTCCGGGAGTGACGCGGCACGGGCGGGTGGCTGCGCGGCGTGTGAGGCCGCCCTGATCGGGTACGCGGAGACCGGACCGGCTGACGACGACTCGACGAGGGAGGTCCGTGGCGTGCAGGATCCCGCCCAGGAGGACGGAGCCGAGCGGGCCCACGAGGAGGGCGGCACCCGGACCGGGGACGCCGGCGGGGAGTCCGGACGCAACGACGAGCAGGCGCGCGCGGAGCGGGTGGACGAGCTGGCCCGGCAGATGAACGTGGCCAACAACTGCGCGCCGCCGCGTCCCGGCGACCCCGAGTACTGACAGGGGGTGCGGGTGCACCGCCGCGCGTGTGCCCGCCCGCGACGCGGGTAGGGCGGCAGGCATGCGGAGCGTCCCGGAGGTCGTGGTCGTGGGCCAGCTGGCCCGCGACCTGGTGCTGGTGGTCGACGCGGTGCCGGAACCCGGCAGCGCGGCCGACGTCCGCGAGCGCCACGAGATGCTCGGCGGCAAGGGCGCCAACTGCGCGGTCGGCGTGACCCAGCTGGGCGCGACGACCGCGCTGGTCGCCGTGGCCGGGGACGACACCGCGGCGGAGCTCGTGCTGGAGCGGGCCCGGCTCGACGGGCTGGACGTGTCCCGGGTCGTGCGTCGCCCCGGCACCGCGACGGGCCTCGTCGTCGACGTGCTCGACCGGGATGGGCGCTGGCGGTACCTGCAGGACCTGGGCGAGCCGGTGCTCCTCACCGAGGCGGACGTCGGCGCCGCCGCGGCCGAGCTGCGCGCGGCCCGCGTCGTCGTCCTGCAGGCCCAGCAGCCGGTGCCGGCCCTCCTCGCCGCAGCCCGCCACACCCACACCGGCGGCGCCCGCATCGTGCTCGACGGCGTGCCCGGCGCGGAGCGGCGCGCCGCGCTGCTCGGCCTGCTCGTCGTGCTGCGCGCCGACCCGGCCGAGGCCGAGCAGCTGCTCGGCCGGGAGATCGACGGCCCCGACGCCACGGCCGACGCCGGCGGCCGGCTCGCCGAGGCCGGGCTGGTGTTCGCGGTGCTCGGCGTGGAGCGCGGCGCGCCCGGCAACGTGGCGGTCTGGTCCGACGGCGAGGCGTTCCTGCCGCACGAGGATCCCGGGCCGCAGGGGCCCGTCGACACGACCGGCGGGGGCGACGCGCTCACCGCGGGGCTCGCCGTCGCCCTGCTCCGCAACCCCTCCGCCGAACCCGCCGCCGCGCTCGCGGTCGGTGTGGCGGCCGCGGCCCGCACCGTTCTCCGCCCGGGCGGCCGCCCGGCCCTGACCCCGGACCTCCTCCGCACACGTCCCTGACCAGGAGTTGTGGAACCATGACGCGCTCGGGAGCCGGAATTGCGCGTCATGGTTCCACAACGCGGGTCAGGGCCGGAGATCGTGCGTCCTGGATCGGTGTTGCGCTCGTCGGGGCTCGGCGTAGATGCGCTTGTGGGCGGCGCGGACGACCCCGCGGTAGAGCGGGCCGAGGCGGCCGGAGGCGGCGAGGGCGGCCCGGGCCGCGTTGGCGCCCGCCCCGCCGTGCACCGCGCCCCCGGGGTGCGCCGAGGAACCCGACAGGAACAGCCGGTCGATCGGGGTGTCCGCGCGCGCCAGCCCGGGCACGGGCCGGAACACCAGCTGCTGGTGCACGGCCGCCGTGCCCCCGTTGATCGACCCGTCGACCAGGCCGGGGTTGCGCCGCTGCAGGTCCGCGGGCCCGGCCGCGGAACGCGCCCGGACCAGGTCGCGAAAGCCCGGCGCGTTGCGCTCCACCGTCGCCTCGATCCGCTCGACGTGCCGGCGCAGGTCCGCCTCGCCCCAGCCCAGGTCCCGGGGCACGTGGGTGTAGGCCCAGGCGGACTCGGTGCCCGCGGGCGAGCGCGAGGGGTCCGCGACGGTCATCTGCCCGAACAGCAGGAACGGCTCCTCGGGCACCCGCCCGGCGGCCAGATCGGCGGCGTAGCCGCGCAGCCCGTTCATGTCCGCGCCGAGGTGCACCGTGCCGGCCCGGCGCGCTTCCTCGGCGGCCCACGGCACCGGACCGTCGAGCGCCCAGTCGATCTTGACGGTCGCCGTGTCCCACTGGAACCGGTCGAGGTCGCGGACGAACCGCGACGGCAGGTTCTCCTCCCCCACCAGGTCCCGGTAGAGCACCGGTGCGGGGACGTCGGCGAGCACCGCGCGGCGCGCGGTGACGGGCGTGCCCTCGGCGTCCCGCACCCCGACCGCCCGGCCGCCCCGCAGCAGGACCTCGCGCACCGGCCGGCCGCACTCGACCCGACCGCCGCGCTCCTCGAGCCGGGCCACCAGCGCGTCGACGATCCGCCCGGCGCCGCCCTCGGGCACCGGGAAGCCGACGTCCTGGCCCAGCATGCAGAGCAACCAGCCGAACACCGCGCTGCCGGCGATGTCGGGACCGAGGTCGGTGTGCAGCGCGTTGCCGGCCAGCAGCAGCTTCGCGCCCTCCCCGGCGAACCGCTCGTCGGCGAAGCGCCGCACCGGCTCCACGACCATCCGGGCGAAGCGCAGCGCGTCGGCGGTGCCGAGCGCGCGCAGCAGCCGCGGGGTCCCGCGCACGGGCGGGAACGGGCGCAGCACGGTCTCCAGCAGCGGGTCCCGGATCCGGGCCCATTCCGCCGCCATCTCCTTCCAGGCCGCTCCGTCGCCGGGCGCGAACCCGTCCAGCCCGCGGGCGGTGGCGTCGAGATCGCGGGACAGGACGACGCAGCGGTCGTCCGGGGTGACGTGCGCGAGGACCTCGGGCGCGTGCCGCCAGCGCAGGCCGTACCGGTCGAGGCCGAGCTCGCGCAGCACCGGGGAGGCGGCGCCGAGCGGGTAGAACGCGCTGAACAGGTCGCTGCGGAAGCCCGGGGCGGTGATCTCGGCGGTGCGCACGGCCCCGCCCGGGGCCTCGGCGGCCTCCAGCACGAGGACGCTCCAGCCGGCGTCGGCGAGCAGGTTGGCGGCGACCAGGCCGTTGTGCCCGGCCCCGATCACGACGGCGTCGGCGCCCGCGCTGCCCACACCGCCCGCGCTGCCCATACCGCCCGCGCTGCCCACACCGCCCGCGGCGCCGTCCGTGCCCCCGGTGCTCACGGCCGGTTCCGCACGATGCTGTCGAGCCGGGACAGGGTCTCCGTGTTCCGCGGCACCAGCAGGGCCTGCTGCAGCGGCCCCGGCAGGAGCACCGCGGGCCCGGACTCGGCGTGCTCGTGCATCGTGATCCGGGTCCCGCCGGGCTCCGGACGCAGCTCGATGCGCACCCGTCCCGCGCCCGTCGGCCAGGCGTGCGCCTTGAGCTCGAGCAGCCGCTCCCGCTCGCAGGCCACCACCTCGGTGCGGTCCTTGATGAGCAGGGGCCAGCTGCCGACGCTGTGGTGCAGGCAGGTCCCGACGGCGGGGAAGCCCTCGTCGACGCCCCGCATGTGGGTGGCGCCCACGACCCAGAGGGGGTAGCTCCAGCCGTCCGCGAGCACCCGCCAGACCTTCGCCGGCTCCGCCGGCACGAACCGCTCGACCTGCATCCCGCTCCCTCCACGAGCCCCACCGGGCACCCGACGCCGCGCCACCCGACCCTGCCCCGTCATTCGAACCTGCCTCACCGCCGCACGGCCCACCGGCCGACGACCGCCGCCACCACGGTCGCGGCGCTCAGTCCTGTCGCGACCCGCCGCCCCCGCTCGCGCCCGGGCCCGTTCCAGCCGTCGTGCACCCGGCGCGGCCGCTCGGGCGGGGTGTACAGGTTCCCGGGATCCTCCTCCGGCCCGCCGGGCCGGGAGAGCACGTAGCGGTGCACCTCGGCGGCGAACACCCGCTCGGCGCTCTCCGGCCAGACCTTGTGCTGCAGCAGGAGCAGCCGGCCGAGGGCGCCGCCGGCCACGACCTCGCGGCGGGTCCGGCGGATCTGGTTCACGACGATGCGGGCGACGCGCTCGGGGCTGTACGTCGGCGCGGCGAGCCGCGGCCGCGTGCCGGTGACGTTGGCGGCCTCCCGCCAGATCGGGGTGTCGACGGCGGCGGGCAGCACCGTGCCGACGCGCACCCCCCGCACGCCCGAGGTGCGCAGCTCCTGGCGCAGGCTCACGGAGAGCGCGCGGACGGCGAACTTCGCCATCGAGTAGGAGGCGCCGTAGGGCAGCGCGATCATCCCGACGATCGACGACACGTTCACGATCACCCCGTGGTCCCGCTCCACCATCCCGGGCAGCGCGGCCCGGCAGCCGTGCACGTACCCGAGGAGGTCGACCTCCAGCACCCGTCGGAGGTCCTCGAGGGGCACGTCGAGGAACGCCCCGAACTCGACGACGCCGGCGCAGTTCACCCAGGCGTCGATGCGGCCGAAGCGCTCGACGGTCGCGCGGGCGACCGCCTCGACCGCCGGGAAGTCGCTCGTGTCGGCCGGGGCGGGGAGCAGGCCGTGCTCCGCCAGCCCCGCCAGCGCCTCGGCGTCGCGGGCCACACCGACCACCCGCGCACCCCGCCGGAGCAGCTCGAGCGCGGTCGCCCGCCCGATGCCGCTCGACGCGCCGGTCACCACCACGACGCTGCCCGCGATCTCCACGGGGGCGAGCTACCCGTACCCGCCCGGGTCACACGTCGTCCGGCGTGGACGGTGCACCGGGCCTCGGCCGTCGCGCTCGAGGCCGCCGGCGGCGCGGGCGGCGACGAGTGCACGCGCGCGCTCCCGCGGCGGCCGCCTCAGCCGGCGCCCACCTGCGCACGCTCCTCCGCCAGGCGGTCCTTGGTGCGCACGAGGCGCAGGAGCGTGACTAGCAGGAGACCGCCGACCACGTTGCCGACGGCGGTGTAGGCGAACCAGCCCAGCCAGTCCAGGTAGCCGAACGACGCAGCGCCGGTGTGCAGCGCACCGAAGATGAGCAGCGAGTCCAGCACCGAGTGGAACATCTGCAGTCCGGCGAGCAGGAAGGCGCCCGCCACCGCCGCCACGATCTTCGCCATGGCCGAGTCCGTGCCGTGCTGCCACCGCGTCATGAGGGTGATCACGGCGCCGGCGAGCACCGCGAGGCACACCGACTCCACCGAGAACGGGGCCAGGGCGAAGTGGGCGGCGGACTCCACGGTCTGGTGGTGCAGACCCGGGTACGCCTTCATCACCAGCCACATGATCACCCAGCCACCGGCGAGGTTGGCGACCAGCGTCCCACCCCAGAGCTTGGCCAGCTGTCCCGCCGTCGCCCGCTTCGCGGCCAACGTGGTGACCGGGACCAGGAACCCCTCCGTGAACAGCTCGCTGCGCCCCAGGAGCAGGGCCAGGAACCCGATGGAGAAGGCCAGCCCGCCGAGCAGCGCGCTCCCGGTCGCCTGCCGGACCGCGAGGAAGGCCAGCACCCCGACCGCGACCTCGGTGCCACCGAAGAAGCCGGTCACCAGCACCTCCCGCCACGGGCGGTGGAGCCGCTGGACGCCCTCCCCGACCAACCGGTCGAAGGCCTGCTCGAGCTCGTCCTCCAGGTGACCGTCGGTGTTGCCGAGCTTGGTCCGATCCGTGTCGGTCATCCCGGCGGAGTGCCCCGAGCCGGGCCGCGCAACCCTCCGGGGTCGACCGGAGCCGGCTCGTGCCCGCGGACCTCCTCGACCGGCAGGCCGACGGCCGTCAGCGGTCGCCCTCCTCGTGCTCACCGGCGCTGTCGGCCTCGTTCGCGCCGCCGCGCGGGAACGCCGCCCCCTGCGGCTCGTCGGCCGCGGCGTGAGCGTCGTTCTCCGGGGTGCCGGTGATGGTGGACTCCCGCAGGACCTGCTCGGTCATGCCCTCGTCGTTCTTGTCGCGTGCGGTCATGCCCTCGCGTGCCCGCGGACCGGCGCGTTCAATCCTCGGGCCCGCCCGGGCCGGGGCGACTACGAGGAGACGATCTCCAGGTCCGACTTCGCGACCTCGACGTGGGCACGCTGGCGGCCCAGCAGCGCCGACGCGGCCGGGTCGCCCGGCGCCACCTGCGCGGCGAAGCCGTCCGTGTGCGGCACCATCCGCCCGGTGAAGGACACCCGGTCGTCGGCCGTGACCCGGAACGGCGACTCGCCCGGCTGAGCCACGAGCTGGACCCACACCCGCTCGTCGGGCGCGGTGCCCAGCCAGAAGCCCTCGTCGGCCGGGACCGACTGCACCGGGACGCCCTCCGCGGTGACGGGGCGGCCGGCGAACCCGGACAGGTCGCCGCCCGGCCCGGAGGCCTTCTCCAGCGGCAGCAGGCTGGTGCCGCCCACGGCGAGCCCGCTCGACGCGCCGGTGTCCGCCGTGGTGCCCGCCCCGCCCAGCGGGTCCCACCGCACGAAGGCGGCCACCGCGACCAGCGAGCAGACCGCGGAGATGATCGCCCAGAGCCACAGCGGGGCTCCGAGGCGGGGGCGGGCACGGACCCGGGTGGGGGCGTCGAGGAGGCCCTCCGGGTGCACGTCGGTCACAGCAGGCTCCCTGCGATTCGAAGGGGAATGCGCCTGGGGTCCCCCCGGTTTCCGCCGGTCAAACGCGTGTCACCGGATCAGTGTGGCGCCGGTCGCCCCCGCCCGGGGTCACTTCTTCCGGGCGCGGGCGGTCTCCCGGTCGTTCGCCTTCCGGATCTCCGTGACGAGCTCGTCCTTGTTCCTGCCGTCCGGGTCGTCGATGCCGAGCTTCTCCGCGACCTCGACGAGGTGCCCCTTCTTGGCCCTCGTGTCGACCCCGCCGGCGGTGTCGCCGTCGTCGGACCGGGACCGCGGCGCGCTCTTCTCCGCCTGCTCGTCCGAGGGGCCGGGCTCGTCCTTCGGCTCCCAGTGGTCACCGACCTTCTCGTGGGTGTGCTTGAGCGCGGCGTAGGCGGTGCGGTGGGCCCGCTCGCCGTCGCCGTAGCTCTGCTCCGCCGACTCGAGCGCCTTCTTGTAGGTGCGGACGGCCTTGTCGCCCGAGCGCGCGATCGTCGACGGCACGTCGTCGCGCAGCTCCTCGGCTTCCTCGTGCTCGTCGGCCACGGCCTCGCTCCTTCCCGGGTCCGAGGGGATCACTTCTCCGCCGAGCCGGGCTCCGCCATCTTCTTGTGCGCCCCGGCCTTGAGCTTGTCCGGCAGCACGTCGTTCGCCACGCTCTGCGCGCGGGTGGACAGCGAGCCGGCGACCACCTTCTCCTTGCCGCCGAGCAGGGCGTCGACCCCCTGCTTCGCCACCTGCGCGGGGTCGTCCTTGGAGTCCGAGGCCCCCACCTTGGTGTCGTCCATCTCGGCGCGGTGGAAGAAGTTCGTCTCGGTCGGCCCGGGCATCAGCGAGGTCACGGTGACGCCGGTGTCCGCGGCCTCGAGCTCGGTCCGCACCGCCTCGGCGAAGGACTGCAGGAAGGACTTGGACGCGTTGTAGATCGCCTGGTAGGTGCCGGGCATCTGGGACGCGATCGACGAGGTGATCAGGACGCGCCCCGCGTGCCGCCCCGCCATGTCCCTCAGCACGTGCTTGGCCAGCCGCACGGTCGAGGTGACGTTGACGTCGATGATCTCCTGCTCGGCCTCGAGGTCGTTCTCCACGAACGGGCCGCCGAGGCCGACGCCGGCGTTGAGCGCGGCGACGGCGAGCGGGCGCCCGGTCTTGCCGACGGCCGCCCACACCTCCTCGACGCCCTCGCGGCGCCGCAGGTCGGCGTGCACGGTCGTGACGGAGACGGCGCCGCCGTCGTCCTCGGCGCTCTCGCCGGCCTCGCGGATCTTCCCGGCGGCGGTCTCCAGGGCCGCGTCCTCGGCGGTGACGACGAGGTCGTAGCCGCGGCGGGCCAGTTCGCGGGCGAGCTCCAGGCCGATGCCGCTGGAGGCGCCGGTCACGAGGGCGAGTTCTCGGGTCGTCATGCCCCTTCGGCTACCCGCCCGGGCCCCGCCCAACCGGCTGTGGCCCCGGCGCGCCGTGGGTCAGCAGCGCTCCAGCGCGTCGGGCTTGTGCACGGCCTCGCTGTCGCTCTTCTCGCTGTGCACGAGGTACTGGGGCTCGTCCTTCGACGCCCGCACCGTCCGCCCCGCGGCCTCGGTGTCCTCGGTGATCTTCTTCAGGACCTCGCCCTCGGCCCAGCCGCCGTGGCTCTTCCAGCGGACCTTGTCGCCCTTCTCGAACTCGCTCATCGTGTCCTCCCGGTGCTCGTCCGAACGGATGCACCGGGAGATACCCGCCACGGACGCGACCTCACACCGGCTCCTCCGCCCGCGCGAGCCGGACGAGCCGGCGCGCCTCCCGGACCTCCGGCGGCGCGGGCGGGTCGGGCAGCAGGTCGGTGGCCCGGCGCAGGCCGACGAGCAGCGCGGACGCGGCCAGGTCCGTGGTCGGCAGCCCGGGCAGCCCGTAGAGCCGGCGGGCCCAGCGCGGCAGGGTGGCCAGCGCGGCGGTCGCGGTCGCCGAGATCGCCGCGCGGGTCCACGCGGGCGCGTCGGGCGGCGCGGCCGGTGGGGCGAGCAGCCCGCCGACGGCGATCCGCGCCTCGTCCGTGACGCGCAGCCGGGGCCGCATCCGCGTGAAGTACGCGGCCAGCTCGGCGCGGGACGCGGGCACGACCGCCGGGTCCAGGCCCACCACCGCGGCGGCCCGGACGCTCTCGGCCACGTACTCGTCCGCCTCGGCGGCGGAGACGATCCCGGCGCGGCGGGCGACGTCGACGTAGGAGTCGATCTCGCCGCAGTGCACCCACAGCAGGCCCTCGGGCGCGTCGATCGGGAACCGCCGGCCGGTCTCCGGGTCGAACCCGCGCAGCCGGTGGTGCAGCCGCCGCACCCGGGCCCCCGCCGCCTCGACCTCGGCCAGCGAACCGAAGGTGCGGGTGCCGACGAACTCCACGGTCCGCTGGAACCGCGGCCAGGCCTTGGCCGGGTCGAACAGCGCGCTGTTCTGGAAGGTCCCGCGCATGACGTGCGGGTGCAGGGACTGCAGGAGCAGCGCGCGCATGCCGGCCACCCACAGGACCGGTTCGAGGTGCACCCGCCAGGTCACCGACCGCGGTCCGAAGAGGCCGTGGTCGGTCCGCGGTGCGGCGTCGACGGTCATGGGTGACCTCCTCGGCAGGCGGTTCCTAGAAGGCGTACCGCACCCGCAGCCACGGCGCGTGCCGGGCGACGAGGTCGGTGACGGCCTGCACGCCCTCCCGCTTGGGCACGTTGCGGTACCGGACGTTCCACATCCCGCTCTGGCTGCGCTTGGCCTGCTGCAGCTCCGGACGCCACAGCACCTCCTCGGCCTTCGGGTGCCAGCCCAGGTTGACCTCGTGCAGCTCGCGGTTGTGGGTGAGCATGATGATCTCCGCGGCCGCCTGTTCCTTGAACGCGGCGCCGAGCTCGTCGTCGAGCCGGTCGAGCAGCTCGGCCCAGTCCTGCTCCCAGCCCTCGCGCAGCACGATCGGCGAGAGGTTGAGGTGCACCTCGTAGCCGGCGGCGACGAAGTCGTCGATCGCGGCGATGCGCTCCGCGACCGGGCTGGTGCGGACGTCGAGCAGCTTCGAGTCGCGCTCGGGCATCAGCGAGAAGCGGATCCGGGTGCGGCCCTGCGGGTCGAGGTCGAGCAGCTCGCGGTTGACGAACTTGGTGGCGAAGCTCGCCTTGGCCGTGGGCAGCTCGCGGAAGGTCCCGACCAGGTCCGCCACGTTGTCGCTGACCAGGGCGTCGACGGAGACGTCCGAGCTCTCGCCGATGTCGTAGACCCAGGCGTGCGGGTCGACCTGGTTCGGCTCGGGCTTCGGGCCCTGGCGCTGCACGTGCCCGCGCAGGTACTTCGTGATCCGCTCGATGTTGGTGAAGACTGTGATCGGGTTGGCGTAGCCCTTGCGGCGCGGCACGTAGCAGTAGGCGCAGGCCATCGCGCAGCCGTTGGCCGTGGAGGGGGCGATGAAGTCCGCCGAGCGGCCGTTGGGCCGCGCGGACAGCGACTTCTTCACGCCCAGCACCAGCGTCTCGGTCTTGACGCGCACCCAGCGGTCGACGTTCCCGGCGTTGCCGTGCAGCTCCGGGATCTGCCAGTGCGACGGGACCTCGACGATCTCCGCGTCGGGGAAGCGCTCGAGGACCTGCCGGCCGCGCGGCGAGTCCCGGGCCTCGGGCTCGGCGTAGATCGTGCGGACCTGCAGCAGGCGCCGGGCGGGCGCCGGGACGCCGGCGACGGTCGCGGTGGAGGCGTCGGTCATTCCCCGCCGCCGCCCCGGCCCGCGCCGGAGCCGACCGCCGCGTCCTCCTGCTCGCCCCGCAGGCGGGCCACGATGAGCTCGAGGGCCTCCTTCGCGGCGGCGCCGCAGATCTCCGCGGGCTCGCCCTCGAGCTCGAGCCGGAGCACCTCCTCGCCGCCGGGCTCGCCGGCGGCCGCCATGTACACGGTCCCGGGCGGCTGGCCGTCCTGCGGGTCCGGCCCGCCCGAGCCGGTCAGCGCGACGGCGAGGTCGGCGCCGAGCAGCTCCCGCACCCGGCGCGCCATGCTGCGGGCGGCGGGCTCGCTCACGACCGGCCCCTCGGGGACCTCGAGCAGGTCGTGCTTGACCTCGCTGGAGTAGGCCACGACGGAGCCGCGGAACCATTCGGACGCGCCTTCGGCGCGGGCCAGGGCGGAGGCGACCATGCCTCCGGTCAGCGACTCCGCGACGGCCACGGTGCGGCCGGCCGCCGAGGCGCGCTCCGCGATGGTGGCGGCGATGTCGTCGAGGGTCTCTTCGCTCATGGACGTGCTGCTCCGTGGTGTTCCGGGGAAGGGTGCCGGTGGGGGGTGGGCCTCGGTGGCGATACCCCTCGCGGCCCTGCCGAAACGGCGGCGGGCCGTGGCACGCTCTGCTCCCAGCGTACGCAGCGGAGGTGGGCCGTGGATCCCGAGCGCACCGAGACCCGGTCCGGTTCCCACCCCGATCCCCGGGTCGACGACGGGCGCGACGAGGACGCCGCGTGGAACCTCCGGGAGCGGCGGGAGACGCCGACCGAGCGGCTGGACCGGAACTGGGCCGACCTGCTGCAGGAGCTGCGCGTGTCGCAGACCGGCGTGCAGCTGCTCACCGGCCTGCTGCTGACCGTGCCCTTCCAGAGCCGGTTCGGCGACATCCTGCCCCACCAGCGGGTCGTCTACCTCGTGACCACGGCCCTGTCGGTCGTCGCCACCGGCCTGCTCATCGCACCGGTGATGCTGCACCGGATGCTGTTCCGCCTGCACGGGCGGCGCCCGTTGGTCGCGGCGAGCCAGCGCTTCGCGATCGCCGGCCTGGCGACGCTCGGGCTCGCCGTCCTCGGGGTGGTCGAGCTCATCTTCGACGTCGTCCTCGGCTGGGTCGCCGGCGTGATCGCGGCCGTCGCCGCGCTCGTGCTGCTCGGGGTGCTCTGGGGGCTGGTGCCCGCCCTCGTCCGGCGCCGGTTGCACGAGGGCTGACCGCCGGCGCCCCGGATGGCCGCGGTGCCGGGTCGGCGCTAGCGTCGGAAGCCCGCGAGCCGCTGGGAGGGGACGACGTGCCGGACGGCGAGACCACCGACGCGCCCGGCCGCTGGGCCGAGCTGGCGCACGCCTTCGACCTGGTCGAGCGCACCCTGGGCGTGCTGGACGAGGAGCTGGGCGCCGTGGGTGCCGCGGCGTCCCCGCAGGACGGCCCCGAGGACGGCTCGGAGGGCCGCGCGGGGGCCGGCCCGGGGGCCGGCACAGCGCCCCGCGGCCCGGGGGACGGCTCCGGCACGGTCCGGGGTTCCGCCCCCGAGGCACAGGAGAACCGGACGGTGCGGCTCGCCGCCGCCCGGCTGGCCCGGGCCCGCTCCGTGGAGCTGCGCCGCCGGCACGCGGTGCTGGTCGAGCGGTTCGCGGAGCTGCACCGCAGCATCGCGCGGGTACGCCGGGACAGCGAGGCCCTGCGCCGGGAGGGCACGGGACCGGGCGGCCGCGGCGCCGCCGACGGCAGGACCGACGGCACCGACGGCACGGACCTGGTCGAGGTGCTCGAGGAGGGCGGCCGGGCCCTGCTCGGCGCCGCCGACACGGAACGCGCCTGCGCCGCCGTCGTCGAGGCGACGCGACGGGCGGTACCGGCCGCCCCGCACGTCGCGCTCCTGGTCGACGGGCCGGACGGGCCGGCGGTGCGGGCCGCGACGGACGAGCTCGCCGAGCTGGCCTGCGCGTTGCAGGCCCGCCTCGGCGAGGGGCCGGCACCCGAGGCGCTCCGCACCGGTGTGCCGGTCGTGGTGCACGACCTCTCGGCGCCGGAGGCCGCCTCGCGCCGGCCCGGCCTCGCGGCCCCCGCGACCGGGCTCGGCCTCCGCTCGGTGGCGGCGGTGCCGCTGCTCGCCGCGCCGCGCCGGCACGCGGCCGCGCTGGTCCTGCACGCCCCCGCAGCCGGTGCGTTCGGCCCGGCCGAGCTCGCCCGCGCACGGCTGTGCGCCGCCCAGGCCTCGGTGGCCCTCGCCGGGGCGTTGCAGGCCGAGAACCTGCTCCGGGCACTGGCCAGCCGCGATCTCATCGGGCAGGCCAAGGGTGTCCTCATGCACGTCCACGGGATCGACGAGGGGGCCGCGTTCGAGATGCTGCGCGACCGGTCCCGCAACACCAACACGAAGCTCGTCGAGATCGCCCGGCGTGTGCTGGAGGACCGGCCGGACGGGAGTGACCGAGGCGCCTGAGCCGACCGGCCGCCCGGGTCAGCTCGCATCGCCGCGCAGCAGGCGCTCCCGCATGAGCCGCGCCAGCTCCGCGGAGTGCGCGGCGGCGGTGCGGAAGTCGGTGTCGTCGGGGTCCGTCCCCTCGGCCTGGTCCAGCACGCGCGCCAGCACGGCGTGCTCCTCGAGCGCGGCGATGGCCGTCCACAGCTTCGCCTCCGCCGACTCCCGCTGGGCCGCCTCCAGCGAGCGCGGGCTGTACTGGTGCCCCACGTGGCAGCGGAAGAAGCCGATGCGGGGCAGGTCGATGCGGGCCAGCCCGCCACCGCACTCGGGGCACGTCATCCGGGTGGTCGAAGTCTCGTCCTCACGGAGGAAGCCCGGGTCGTGACTGTCGCCCATGCCCCCGTCGGCCGGGATCCTCGGCGTGTGGCCCATGCCGTCACCCCCAAGCGGAAGGTCCTGCACCGTCGCCGCGAGCAGCGGGCCGAGCTCGGCGGCGGGCGCGGCGCGCGCGCTCGGCACCGCCGACGCCGCGGCCCGCGGCATCGAGTCGAAGAGGGCGTCGCCCGCCTCCTGGACGAGCACCCGCCCGCCCGCCCGGTCGACGAGGGCCGAGCCGACCGCGCCGTCGTCGAGCACGCCGGAGAGTACCGCCGCGACCACCCGCGGGCCCCGGGCCCGCGCGGCCGAGGCGAACATCGCGTCGACGGCGGGGCGGTGCCGGTTCACCTTCGGCCCCGCGCTGAGGGCGACCTTGCCCTGGCTCACGAGCAGGTGCCGGTCCGGCGGGGCCACGAGGATCCGGCCCGTGCGCAGCGGCTCGCCGTCCTCCGCCTGCCCGGCGGCCAACGGCCCCGCCCGTTCCAGGATGCGCGCGAGGGTGCTCTGCGGCCGATCGGTGGTGTGCAGGGTGACCAGGACGGCGGCGGGCAGGTCGGCGGGCAGCCCGGCGACCACCTCGAGCAGCGCCTCGACGCCTCCCGCGGAGGCGCCCAGGACGAGCAGGGGGTCGTCGGTCATCGCGGCCGGGTTCCCGGTCCCCACGCGTCCAATCGTCGGCCGGGCGGTCGAGAGGGGCGGAAAGCGGTACGGTTCCTCCCGTGCCCGGGCGCCGGCCCGGACCTGCCCGTCACCGAACGAGAGGCGGTGCCCGTGCCGGACGTGTCCGCCGTTGGACCGCTCCCGGACGGACCGGTGAGCGGCGTGACCGACCCGCGAGACCACCCGGGTGGGGCGCCCGCGTCCGTGCAGGCGGCCGTCGTCACCGACCTCGTGGTGGTAGGGGCCTCGGCGGGCGGGGTGGAGGCGCTGCGCGCCTTCGCCGCCGCGCTGCCGCTGGACCTGCCGGCGGCGGTGGTCGTGGTGCTGCACATCCCGAGCGACGCGCCCAGCGCGCTCGCCGCGATCCTCGACCGGGCCGGGCCGTTGCCCGCGGTGACGGCACGACACGGGATGCGGCTGGAACCCGGGACGATCTTCGCCGCACCCGCGGACCACCACGTGCTCGTCGCCGACGGGCACCTGCACCTCTCGCGCGGGCCCCGCGAGAACGGGCACCGGCCGTCGATCGACCCGCTGTTCCGCTCCGCGGCCGTGGACTTCGGCCCGCACGCGATCGGGATCGTGCTCTCCGGCAACCGGGACGACGGCACCGCGGGCCTCGCCGTCCTCGCCCGCCACGGCGGCGCGGCCCTCGTGCAGGATCCGGCGGAGGCCCTGTACGCCGGGATGCCGCAGAGCGCCCTCGACCACGTGTCCGGGGTCCGGGCGCTGCCCGCGGCGAAGCTCGGGGCCGCGGTGGCCGAGCTGCTGGCCGACCCGCCCGACGACCCGCTCGATGACCCACCCGGCGACCCACCCGGCGACCCACCCGACCCGCTCGCGGTCGAGGAGGCGGACGTCGCCGCGGCGGTGGCCGGCCCCACCCCGCAGCTGGAGCTGGGCGAGCCCTCTCCCCTGTCCTGCCCGGACTGCGACGGCGTGCTGTTCCGCCTCGACGGCGAACCCGGCCCACGCTTCCGCTGCCGGGTCGGGCACGCCTGGTCCCCCGGCAGCCTGGCCGCCGAGCAGGCGGACGGGGTCGAGGTCGTGCTCTGGGCCGCGCTGCGGGCGCTGGAGGAGAAGGCGGCACTGCAGCGCTGGCTCGCGGACACGGCCGACGCGTCCGGACGGAGGCACGCCGCGCGGACCCACCGGCGCACCGCCGAGCGGAGCGGGTCCGAGGCGGGGCTGCTGCGCCGGATGCTCACCCGGGAGCTGCCCGGGGACTGAACGTCGGAGCCGGGCGTCGCAGCGGCGGTCATCGGCTAGGCTCCCGGCGCGGCCCGTTCCGGTGGCCTGTCCGGTGGCGCGGCCCTCGAGGGAGCGGAGTAAGTCGTTGTCGCAGCCGGATCCGGCCTTCGAGGCCCTGCTCCAGCACCTGAAGGTGAACCGCGGCTTCGACTTCACCGGGTACAAGCGGTCCAGCCTCATGCGCCGCGTCGACCGGCGGATGTCGCAGGTCGGGGTGGCGGACTACGGGGACTACCTGGACTACCTCGAGCTGCACGCCGAGGAGTTCACGGCGCTGTTCAACACGATCCTGATCAACGTCACCGGCTTCTTCCGGGACGCGGAGGCCTGGGAGTACCTGCGCACCGAGGTGCTCCCGGCACTGCTGGCCGGGAAGGGCCCCACCGAGCCGCTGCGGGTCTGGAGCGCCGGCTGCGCCTCGGGCGAGGAGGCCTACACCCTCGCGATCGTGCTGGCCGAGATGCTCGGCACCGCGGAGTTCCGGGACCGGGTCAAGATCTACGCCACGGACGTCGACGAGGAGGCCCTGACCCACGCCCGGCACGGGACCTACTCGGACCGCGAGGTCCGCGGCATCCCGCCCGAGCTGCTGGAGAAGTACTTCGAGCAGACCGGGGGCCGCTTCGCCTTCCGCAAGGACCTGCGCCGCTCGGTGATCTTCGGCCGCAACGACCTGGTGCAGGACGCCCCGATCTCCCGGATCGACCTGCTGGTCTGCCGCAACACGCTGATGTACTTCAACGCGGAGACCCAGGCCCGGATCCTGACCCGCTTCCACTTCGCGCTCTCCGAGCCCGGCGTGCTGTTCCTGGGCAAGGCCGAGATGCTGCTCAGCCACGGCGCGCTGTTCCTGCCGATCGACCTCAAACGACGCACGTTCCGCAAGGCGCCCCGCTCGGCCCCCCAGAACGGGACCCTGTTCGCGGACGCCCCGCCGCAGATGACCCGGGCCGAGCTGACCGGGATCGACGTCCTGCGCAACGAGGCGGTGCTGGCCTCGCCGCTCGCCCAGATCGTGCTCACCGACGACGGCATGATCGCGGTGGTGAACCGGCAGGCCGAGGTGCTGTTCGGCGTGTCGGCGCGGGACGTCGGCCGACCCTTCCGGGACCTGGAGCTCTCGTACCGGCCGCTGGAGCTGCGCCGGCACATCGAGAAGGCGCTGAGCGAGCGGCGCACCGTCCGGGTCACCGACGTCACCTACCACCGGGGCAGCGAGACGGTGCACCTTGAGGTGCAGGTCAGCCCCCTGGTCGGCTCGGGCACCGAGGTCCTGGGCATCAGCGTCGCCTTCCACGACGTCACCGACTTCCGCCGGCTGCAGGACGAGCTCGAGCAGGCCAACCGCCAGCTCGAGACGGCCTACGAGGAGCTCCAGTCCACCAACGAGGAGCTCGAGACGACCAACGAGGAGCTCCAGTCGACGGTCGAGGAGCTGGAGACCACCAACGAGGAGCTCCAGTCCACCAACGAGGAGCTCGAGACGATGAACGAGGAGCTCCAGTCGACCAACGACGAGCTCCAGACGATCAACGACGAGCTGCAGGACCGCACCGGCGAGCTCGACCGGACCAACGAGTTCCTCGAGACCATCCTGACCAGCCTGCGGGCCGGCGTGGTGGTGGTGGGCACCGAGCTGCACGTGCAGGTGTGGAACCACCAGGCCGAGGAGCTCTGGGGGCTGCGCCGCGACGAGGCGGTCGGTCAGCACTTCCTCAACCTCGACATCGGGCTGCCGCTGGACCTCGTGCGGCCGGTCGTCCGCAGTACCCTGGCGGGCGAGGACGGGCCGCAGGAGGTCACCTTGCCGGCGATCAACCGGCGCGGCCGCAGCATCGACGTGCGGGTCATCGCGAGCGCCCTCCGGGGGGACGGGGACTCGGTGGTCGGGGCGATCCTCACGATGGAGGAGTCGGCGGGCACCGAGAGCGCCGTGGCCCGCTGACGTCGGGCGACGCGAGCGGGTGAGGAGCAGGCCGTGGGAGTGGACGAGGCCGAGTTCCTGGCCGCCGTCGAGCGCCGCCGGGCGGAGATCGACGAGCGGCTCGAGCAGCTGCGGACGCGGCGGCGCGAGATCGTGCTCCGCCGGGGCTCCAGCACGGCGGACGTCGAGTCCGCCGTGGAGCGGGCGCAGGCGGCCCAGCGGCACGCCGCGATCGCCCACGAGCGGGCGGCCGAGCGGCACGTGCGCGCCGCCGAGAGCCACGAGCAGGCGGCGCGGACCCTGATGGCGGTGGGCCAGCTCGACGAGGCGGAGCGGCACCGGCGCGCGGGCGCCGAGGCGCGGGAGGCCGCGGAGAAGTCCCTGGCGGAGGCCGCCGCGGACCGGCTCCCGGACTGACGCGACCGACCGCGCCCGGCCCGGTCGGTACCCGGGGCCGGGGTCAGCGGGTGCGCAGCACGGCCCAGACCGTCTTCCCCACGTCGTGCCGGGTCGTGCCCCAGCCGTCGGCCAGCTCGGCGACCACGCGCAGGCCCTGCCCGGAGGTGGTGTCCGGGTCGGGCGTGCCGGCGCCCTGGTCGCGCACCCCCACCCGGAGTCCGCTGCGGTCCAGCGTCAGGAGCAACGACCGGTTTCCCCGGCCGTGGACCAGTGCGTTGGCGACCAGCTCGTCGGCGACGAGCTCGGCGCGCGCGGGCACGCCCGAGGGCAGCTCCCACTCGCGGCAGGCCTCGCGGACGAGGGCGCGCGCGAACCGTACGCCCAGCACGGTGTCCGGCAGCTCGATGACCCGCCGGATCCGCGTCGGGCGCAGCCCGAGCAGGGCGCGGCCCTGCTCCCGGTCCGGGGCGATCCGGATCTCCTGGAGCATCCCGCTGCGCCGCAGGGCGACGGCGACCGGTCCCGGTCTGCCGAGGAGCACCAGCCTGGCCGACGGCCAGCCACCCGCCGCCGACAGGGTGCTGGTGAACAGGGCCAGGAGCGCGGGCGCGACGGGCTCGAGGTCGCGGACGTCGACCAGCACCGAACCCCGGTCGAACAGGAGCTTGCGCAGGGCGGTCTCGACCCGTGTCGCGGTGCGCACGGTCAAGGGGCCGGCGAGGACGAGGACCGGCACCGACCCGTCGTCGAGGCGGCACGTCAGGTCGTTCCGGGGCACGCTCGCCCCCCGTGGTCGTCGGTCACCGGACGGCGCCCCGGAGGGCCCCGTGGGAGGGTCCGGATACCCCGACGTCATCGGATGATGCCTCTTCCCGACGGGAAAGCCCGCCTAGCCGTTCCCGGCCTCCTCGCCGACCAACGCCCACACGGACTTGCCGCTGTGCAACGGCGTCACGCCCCACGTCCGGCTCATCTCCGCGACGGCCCGCAGGCCCAGCCCGTCCGACTCCGCGGTGAGCACCGGCCGGGCCGCGGAGCCGTCCCGCACCGAGACCCAGAGCCCCCGCGACGAGTGCGCCAGGCTCAGCTCGCCCGGCCCGACCGTGTGCTCCACCGCGTTGCTGACCAGCTCGTTCGCCACGATCGCTCCCCGTTCGGTGAGGTCGGCGGACAGCCCCCAGTCCTGGCAGGTCGCCTGGAGGAGCAGGCGGGCGAAGGGCGCCGCCTCCGGGCCCCCGGGCAGGTCGGTCGTCCGGCGCACCCGCGCGGGGCGCCGGTCGAGCAGGGTCAGGGCCTGGGCGAGGTCGCCCGCGACGGGCACCTCACGGTGCCGCCCGGCCTGCCGCATGCCCTCGATCACCGGTCCGCCGGCCGCGAACAGCACCATCCTGGCGGTCGGCCAGCCTCCGGCCGCCGCCAGCGTCGTCGCGAACGCGGCCAGCACCGCGGTGGACGACAGACCCAGCCGCCCGACGTCGACCAGCAGCCGGCCGCGGTCGAGGAGCAGCTTGCCCAGGACCCGGTCGAGCTCGGGGGCGGTCCGCACGCCGAGGACCCCGTCGAGGGCGAGCACACACACCCCGGCTGCGTCCGTGACCGTGCTGCCGAGCCCGGTGCCGGGACCACCGCCGGGCGGCTCGTCGCGCATGTCTGCCTCCGGTCACGGGATTCGTGCGGGCTGTCCCTCCACCTTCCCCGCCCGGGCCCGCGCCCGCAACGCCCGACCGCACGTGACGTCGGCCGTTCGGCGAGGACCACGGCCCGGACCGTTTTCCTCGCCGGCTGCCGGGTAGGCGGGCCTGTGCCCACGACCACGGTCTTCCCGTTCAGGACGCGGGCCCCCGCCGAAGGCCGGGACGGCCCGCACGGTTACGACGATCTCGAACCGGTGCTGCGCGCGCACGCCGAGAGCGATCCCGAGGACCCGGACCACGCGGTCCGCCGCGAGTACCTCATCACCCAGTTCCTCCCGCTCGTGCGGAACATCGCGCGCCGCTACGCGACCTCCGCGGCGGCGGAGGACCTGGAGCAGGCCGGTGTCGTCGGCCTGATCCGGGCCATCGACAACTACGACCCGGAGGTCACCGCGGGCGGCCCGCTGGCCTACCTGGTCCCGAGCATCCGCGGATCCATGCTGCGCCACCTCCGCGACCACACCTGGGCGCTGCGCGTGCCCCGGGCGATCAAGGACCTGACGGTCGCGGTCAACCGGGCCACCATCGACCTCACCCAGCGGCTCGGCCGGGCGCCGCGGCCCAGCGAGCTCGCCACCGAGCTCGGCCGGTCGCTCGACGAGGTGGTGGAGGCGCTCGACGCCCTGGCCGGTCACCGCGCGGACAGCCTCGACGAGCCGGAGTCCGAGTCCGGGTTCACCCCGGGCGACCGGCTGGGCGTCGCCGACGCCGGGCTCGACCTCGTCGACCACAGCGGCGACCTGCGGCGGCTGATCGCCGCGCTGCCCGAGCGGGAGCGCACGATCCTGCTGCTGCGGTTCTACGGCGAACAGACCCAGACCCAGATCGCCGAACGGATCGGCATCTCGCAGATGCACGTCTCCCGGCTGCTCGCCCGCACGCTCGCGCAGCTGCGCGCCCAGCTCAGCGGGTGAGCCGGGCTTCACGCGGGCGGGCCCGGGAACGGCGACGCCCGGGCGCNNNNGGGCGTCGGCGGCGGGCCCGGCTCAGCCGGTCGACCGGTTGCCCAGCCGGTCCCGGAGCCGGTCGACCAGCCCGACGCCCGGCCCGGCCAGCTTGTGGAAGAGCTCGGCGTTGGGCGAGTCGGGGTGCGGCCGGGTCGGCGCGATCTTCTTCGCCGCCTCGACCTTGCGCCGCAGCTCCACCAGCTCCTCCTGCGGGATCGACTGACGCATCCGCGGGAACTGCTCGGTCTCCTCGTCTTCGGCGTGGTGGCGCAGCGCTCGCGTGAAGTCGGCGACGAGCGTGTCGAACCGCGGGTCGTCCCCGTCGACGCCCTCGAGGTCCTTCATGATCTGCTCGAGCTTGTTGTGCTCCTCCTTGTCGTGCTCGACGGTGTCGGCGCCGTGGTCGAGCGACTTCGACATGGCCGGGTAGACGTACATCTCCTCGGCCACGGAGTGCCGCACCACTTCGGCGATGGCGGTGTCGGCGAGGTCCCGGCGCTCCTGCGTGTCCCGGGTCGCGGAGATCCGCTGCAGCAGGTCGAGCACCTCGTGGTGGTCGCGGGTCAGCTCGTCGACGACGTCGGCGCCCGAGGGCACGTCGTCGCGCGCGACGGTCTCGGTCATGGTGGCTCCTCGTGGTGGTGGTCGGAACGCGTCCGCCGCGGCGGCTACCCCGCCGCGACCGGATCAATCCGGCGCCATCCCGATGGACCGGTTCCGGTTTACGTCCCGCGGCGCCGGGCATCCGCGCGGCGCCGGCCGAGGTCAGGTGCCGGCCCCGCCGCGGTGGAGCGGTCACCGCGCGTCCACGTCGCCCGCGGGCGGCGCCATCGAAGCCTGTGAGGAGCCCGCATGTTCCTGCACCGCCAGGAGTTGCAGTACAAGGCCACCCCGGAGAAGCCCGACGCCGTCTACGCGCGCAAGCTGCAGGAGGTGCTCGGCGGCCAGTACGGCGAGATCACCGTCGCCATGCAGTACATGTTCCAGGGCTGGAACATGCACACCCCGGGCAAGTACCGCGACCTGGTGTTCGGCATCGCGTCCGAGGAGATCGGGCACGTCGAGATGCTGGCCACCATGATCGCCCAGCTGCTGGAGAAGGCCCCGCTCGGGATCACCCAGGACGCGGTCCAGGACGACCCGACCGTCGCGGCGGTGATCGGCGGGACGGACGTCCAGCACGCCATCGTCGCCGGTGCCGGCGCCCGCCCCGTGGACAGCATGGGCAACCCGTGGCAGGGCAGCTTCGTGACCGCCAGCGGCAACCTGCTGGCGGACTTCACCGCCAACGCCAACGCCGAGATGCAGGGCCGGCTGCAGGTCGCGCGGCTCTACCACATGACGGACGACCCGGGCGTGCGCGACCTGCTGTCCTTCCTGCTCGCCCGCGACACGATGCACCAGAACCAGTGGCTGGCCGCGGCGGAGGAGCTCAAGGAGTCCGGCGCGGAGAAGCTGCCCGTGCCGAGCAACTTCCCGCAGAGCAAGGAGTACACCGAGGTCTCCTACCAGTACCAGAACTTCTCCGACGGGGCGCACGCCGCCGAGGGCCGCTGGGCCAAGGGCCCGACCCCGGACGGCAACGGCGAGTTCACCTACCACGACGGGCCGACCACCACGGCCCCGATGCCGCCGCCCACCCACCCGGACAGCCGCCTCTACGGCACCACCGAGCTGCCCAACACGATGGAGAAGGCCGCGGGCGCGGCGCAGGACATGCTCAACAAGGAATGACCGCCGGGCCGGCCGCGGGGACCCCGCGGCCGGTTCCTCGTCAGCCGGCCGCGCCCGTCGCCCTGCCGGACGCGGCTGCGGACCGGGCGCAGGCCGGACGCTCGGTCGGGTCCTCGAGCAGCTCGGTGCGCAGGCGCTTCAGGGTGCGCGAGAGCAGCCGCGAGACGTGCATCTGCGAGATGCCGATGCGCTCGGCGATCTGGGTCTGGGTCAGCTCGCCGAAGAAGCGGAGCAGGAGGATGGTGCGCTCGCGCTCGGGCAGCCGGTCCAGCATCGGGCGCAGGGCGTGCCGGTACTCGACGAGGTCCAGCGTGCCGTCGAGCTCGCCGAGACGGTTCGCGACGGAGTTGTCCGCGTCGTCCTCGCCGAGCACCGCGTCGAGCGAGCCCGCGTGCTGGTTCGCCTCGGCGTCGAGCGCCTCGATCACCTCCTCGACCGGCACCTCGAGGTGCGCGGCGAGCTCGCTGGGCCGCGGCGCCCGGCCGAGCTGCTGCGACAGCGGCCCGGTGACCTGCCGGACCGCCACCGTGAGGTCCTTGAGCCGCCGCGGGACCCGCATCGTCCAGGTCCGGTCCCGGAAGTAGCGCAGGATCTCCCCGCGCACGCAGGGCACCAGGTAGCCCAGGAACTCGCCGCGGGCCAGCTCCGGGTCCCACCGGTCCAGCGCGCCGAGCAGGCCGAGGGTGCCGACCTGGACGAGGTCCTCGAGCCCGCCCGGATAGCCGCGGGCGTGCCGGGCGGCGACGTGCCGGACCACGGGCAGGAAGCCCAGGGCGAGCTCCTCCCGCAGCCGGGGACGGTCCGGATGGTCGGGCGGCAGCGAGGCGTACCGCTCGAGGGCGGGCATCAGACCGATGTACTCGCTGGCGGCCTGCCCGTCGGCCTGGCCGGCGCGCCCGGGGAGGACCTCGCGGGTCAGCTCCCGGGTCACGAGGGCCCGCCGGAGGGGATGACGGTCGTGCTGCGCACAGGGGTGTCCTCCGCCGTGAGGTCGGACGAGGGCGGTCTGCTTCACCCCGGCTCGCTCGGCGAGCAGTCACGACGGTACGGCCCACCCCCTCGGCGCGCGCGTCGAACGGCCGGGACCTGCGAGAACGACCTGAAAGGGGTCGGCGGCGACAGGCCGAAGAGGACTCCGGGCGACGGGTCCGGTGGCCCTCAGCAGCGCGGCGCCGGCCCCCCGCCCGCGGACATCCGCTGGATCCGGCGCAGCACGTCCGTGCTGGGGAAGCACCCCTCCCGCGACTTCTCGATCAGCAGCTCGACGTACTCCGGCACCATGCCGGCCGGGATGGACTCCTCGATGAGGTCGAGCTGGGTGCCGCTCGGGAAGGGGTCCTGGCGCACCGTGTCGAACAGCAGGCGGATGAACATCTCCCGCGGGTGCGGGCGCACGTCCGCGTCGCCGCCGTCGTCGCCGTGGGTCCGGCTCTCCGGCCGGTCGGTCGAGGTCATGGTCGCTCCCGTGGGTCCGTCGGTGCGGGTGCCTCACCCGATCGGGGAACGGGTTCCCGCGCGCCCGCCTGCCTAACCGTCCGTCACGGCGCGCCCGGGTCCGGGGCGCGCAGATCCTCCGAGTAGGCCACCGGATGGTCCTGGCCACGCTCGGTGAACCAGTCGTTGAGGGCCGCCGCCACCACGTCGTGCTCCGCCCAGGTGGGCTCGCGACGCAGCTCCAGCGTGTCCCGCAGCTCCTCCTCGGTCAGCATGCCGCCGAGGGCCGCCTGCGCGGTCCACAGCTCGCGCAGCGTGAGGTCGGACAGCGCGAAGCCCGCGCGCAACGCCGGTGCCGACCGCATCGTCTCCGCCGCCCGCGCCCGCTCGCCCCCGTCGTCGTTCATCGCCGTCACACCGCCCGGATTGCCGCCCGCCGCCGCTCCCAACCGCGTGTGCGGCAGGGGGTTCCGTCCCCCGGGCTCATCCGCGCTCCTCGAGGAGGCCCTCGCGGAGGCGGGCCAGCGTCCGCGACAGCAGCCGGGAGACGTGCATCTGCGAGATCCCGTAGTGCTCGGCGATCTGGGTCTGGGTCCGGTCCCCGAAGAAGCGCAGGGTGAGGATGCCGCGCTCGCGCTCGGGCAGCTCGGCGATCAGCGGGCGCAGCGCCTCGCGGTTCTCCACCTTCTCGAGGTTGCGGTCCAGGTCGCCGAGCGAGTCGACGACGCCGGGGCCCGACCCGTCGTCGGCGACGGCCTCGAGCGGCGCGCTGTGCTGGTTCGCCTTGGCGTTGAGCGCCTCGACGATCTCGCCGACGTCGACCTTCAGGTGCTCGGCGAGCTCGCTCGGCTTCGGCGCCCGGCCGAGCCGGTTCGACAAGGGCCCGGTCACCCGGGTGATCTCGAGGCTGAGCTCCTTGAGCCGCCGGGGCACCCGCACCGACCAGGTGCGGTCGCGGAAGTAGCGCAGCATCTCGCCGCGCACCGACGGGATCAGGAAGCCGAGGAACTCGCCCTGGGCGCGCTCCGGGTCCCACCGGTCGATCGCGTTGATCAGGCCGACGGTGCCGACCTGGACCAGGTCCTCCTGGCCGCCGCGGTAGCCCGCGCCGTGCCGCCGGGCGAGGTTCCGCACCACGGGCAGGAAGGCGACGACCAGCTCGGAGCGCAGCCGCGCGCGCTCCGGCGAGCCCTCGGGGAGGGCGGCGAAGCGGCGCAGCCTCGGCATCTCGTCGGCGTACTCACTGGGCCGCGTGAGCTGCGGATCCGGATCGGGGGCGGTCTCGGACAGGGCGGGGACGCTCACTGGTCGCTCCTTGGTCGATCGGGGGGCGAGGCGGCCGGAGCGGTGGGGGCCGCGTGCGGGCCGCCCGACGGGGACCCGGGCGCCGCGACGGCCCTCGGGCCGGCTCGCCGGTGCGGGCCGTCGGCTCGACCCTCGTGGACCGCGGGTCCCCCGCCGCGCCGGGTCGGTAAACGATCGGTGGTCCACGTCACACGGCCGCCCGGTGGCTCGCCCGTCCGGCGGGACCGCCTCGGCGCCGGACGCCCTACCGTCGTCCGATGCCGAGCGAGCGGGACCACGTCTGGGTGGACGCCATGCCCCGGGCGTACGCGGACTGCCTCGGGACCGCCGTGTTCGCGCCGTTCGCCGCCGAGCTGGCCCGCCGCGCGTCGGCGTCCGCTCCGCGGCGCGTGCTGGAGGTGGCCGCGGGCACCGGGGTGGTCACGGGGGCGCTTGCCGACGCGCTGCCGGGCACCGACATCCTCGCGACCGACCTCAACCCCGCGATGGTCGGTCACGGCGCCGCGCACGAGCCCCGCGCGCGCTGGGAGCAGGCCGACGCCGCCCGGCTGCCGGCGGGGGACGGCACCGTGGACCTCCTCGTCTGCGGGTTCGGCGTGATGTTCTTCCCGGACCGGCGGGCGGCGTACGCCGAGGCCCGGCGGGTGCTCGCGCCGGGCGGCCGGTTCCTGTTCACCGCGTGGGACGAGGTGGGCACGCACGGCTTCGCCGAGGCGTTGACCGCCGGCCTCCGCGCGGCGTTCCCCGCGGACCCGCCGCCCTTCGTCACCGCCGTGCCGCACGGCTACGCCGACCCGGACCGTATCCGCGCGGACCTCGCCGCGGCCGGCTTCACGGACGTCGTCCTGGAGCGGGTGGTGCGGACGGGGATCGCGCCCTCGGCGGTCGCGGTGGCGGAGGGCTTCTGCCGGGGCACGCCGCTGCGGGCCCAGATCGCCGAGCGCGGCGAGCCCGCCGCGGCGCTGCGCACCGTCGGCGAGACGATGACGGCGCTGCTCGGCGCCGGTGAGGTCCGCGGCGAGATGGCGGCCTGGGTGGCGGAGGCCCGCCGGTAGACGGCGTCCGCGGGTGGCGGGGTGTGACGTCGCGGGCCCGTGGATCGGGTGCCGATCAGGTGCCGCCCGCCGTGTGCACCGCGAACGCGGTGAGGAAGCCGAGGGCCGTGATCAGCCCGGTGAGGACGTGGGCGCGCTCGAAGGCCTCCGGGATCATCGTGTCGGCCAGCATCGCGAGGATCGCCCCCGCCGCGACCGCGGTGATCACCGCGACGACCGTCGGGGACACGCCGTCGAGCGCGACGTAGCCGACGAGCGCGCTCACCCCGCTGGCCAGCGCGATGCCGATCCACACGCCGAAGACGTAGCGGGCGGGGCGGCCCGCGCGCTTCATCCCGGCCGCGCTCGACAACCCCTCGGGGACGTTGGAGATGAAGATGGCCGCGAGCACCGCGGGGCTGACCGCGCCGCCGGTGAGCAGGGTGAGCCCGAGGACGACGGACTCCGGGACGCCGTCGAGCAGCGCCCCGACGGCGATCGCCGCCCCGCTGCCGGACTGCTCCTCCTCCGAGGGCTGCTGGTCGCCCGAGCGCTTGCGGTGCCGGGCCCCGCGCCGGTCCAGCGCGGCGTTGGCCAGCACGTACACCACCGCACCGGCCAGGAAGCCCACGGTGGTGGCGACGATGCCGCCCTGCCGAGCCGCCTCGTCGACCAGCTCGAACGCCAGCGCCGAGATCAGCACGCCCGCACCGAACGCCATGATCCCGGCGACGATCTTGGGTGGCACCCGCACCCACCACGCGATCGCCGCCCCGAGGACCAGCGCGCCGCCCGCGAGCAGTCCCCAGAGACCGGCCAGCAGCCAGGTCGGCACGGCCACCCCTCTCCTCGTGATCACTCCTCGGCCGCCAGGTACCCGGCCGTGCGGGCGTGAACCCCGGGCCCCGCCGGCCCCCCTCCCCCGCCTGCCCGACCGGGGTCCCGCCCTGCAGGCGATCTTCGAGTTGGGTAGCGTCCGGTCCGGCGTCCCGGCGCCGGGGTGAAACAGTCCGCCCGTCGACAGCACGCATCCCCGACGGAGGGAGTGGCCCAGGTGATCGTCGGGTCCCGGTTCGACCGGGCCGTCACGCCGCCGCACCGCGGGGGCGCCCGGTGACGGCCGGACTGACGACGCCCCCGGCCGAGGGCGGCACGGGCGACGAGCTGCGTCCCGTCGAGTCCGCGGAGGTCCTGCCGGACAGCGAGTACGTGAACCTCATGCCGGAGCTCTACGCGTACGCCGCCATGGCCGCGGACGATCCGCGCCGGCGCGCGCTGCGCGACGAGCTCGTCCTCGGCTTCCTCCCGGTGGCCCGGCACCTCGCCAGGAAGCACGGCCGCGGCTACCCCGGCGGGCTCGACGACCTGGTGCAGGTCGCCACGGTCGGCCTGATCTCGGCGATCGACCGGTGGGACCCCGAGCGCGCCCAGGGCGAGTTCCTCGGCTACCTCATCCCGTGCGTGCGCGGGGAGATCCTGCGCTACTTCCGCGACCGCACCTGGACGATGCGGGTTCCGCGGCGGCTCAAGGACCTCGGCGTCGCCCTCCGCCGGGCCACCGGGCCGCTCTCCCAGCAGCTCGGCCGGGCCCCGCGGCCCAGCGAGCTGGCCGCGCACCTCGGCGTCCCGGTGGACGAGGTCATCGAGGCGCTCGACGCGCAGGCCAACCAGAGCGCGGGCTCCCTCGACGCCGTGGCGGGCGACGAGGAGGGTGACACCCCGCTCGCCGACCGGCTCGGCGAGCTGGACCACGAGCTGGACCTCGTCGAGTACCGCGACGCGCTCCGCCCGCTCCTGGACCGGCTCCCCGAGCGCGAGCGCACCATCATCATGCTGCGGTTCTTCGGGGAGATGACCCAGACGCAGATCGCCGAGCGCGTCGGGATCTCCCAGATGCACGTGTCCCGGCTGCTCGCGCGCACCCTCGCCGAGCTGCGCCGCGGGCTGCTCGACGACGGCCCGCCCGCGGCCGGGCAGCCGGGCGACGCGCCCGGCCGGCTCAGCCGGGCACGGGTCGCGCCGCCGGCTCCAGCCGCGCGGTCTCGCCCCGGTGCAGCACCCGCAGTCCCGCCTGCAGCCCCCGGTCGTACAGCTCCTGTGTGAAGTGGCTCAGCGGCGACGCGAACACCCCGTAGTCGTCGTAGTGCACCGGGATGGTGGTGCCCGGCCGGAACGCCTCGACCAGGTCCGCCCCCTGCCGCGCGTCCATGGTCACCAGGACCCCGGCGATCCGCGTCCCGCCCAGGTGCGCGACGAGGACGTCCGGCGGCCCGAACCGCTCGTGGACGCGGTGCAGGAAGGCCCGCATCAGCGTGTCACCGGTCTGGTAGAGCCGCAGGACGGTGCGGCCGGCCCGCTCGAGTTCCAGGACCGCGCCCATGACCGGCGGGAGCGCGCGGTGCACCAGCGCGGGCCCGTGCTGCCCGGGCACCGAGGTCACGCGCAGCACGGCGTCGCCGCGGGTGGTCTCCCAGCTCTCCCAGGTCCGGAGCCCCGTCGCGGCGTGGAAGCCCTGCCGGGTGAGGCGGCGCTCCGCGTGCGGGGTCGTCACGATCGGCACGGCGGGCGGCAGCCCCCGCCGGGCGCGCCGGTCGAAGTGGTCGCCGTGCAGGTGGGACAGCACCACGGCGTCGAGCGGCGGGAGGTCCTCCGGCCCGAGCGCGGGTTCGGTGCGGCGCTTGCTCGTGAGGCCGTGCCCGAGGTAGGCCCGCTCGCCGCGGTGCAGGAAGTTCGGGTCGGTGAGGACGGTGAAGGGGCCGAGGCGCTGCAGCGTCGTCGCGGTGCCGACGAAGGTCAGGGACGAGCCCTCGGGGTCCGCGGTGGGGTCGGGTCCAGCCATCCCGGGGCGGTACCCCGCCCGGACGCGGCCACTCCCCCGGCGGCCCGCTCGGCCGTGGTCCGGCCGTGCCCGGAACCGTCGTGACCGGGAGGTCGTGTCCGGGAGGTCGTGTCCGGGAGGTCGTGTCCGGGCATGTCGGGGGCCGGGCGGCGGGAGGTGTGTGGACGGCGTGTGTGGACGGACAGCGCCGTGCTCCCGTCACCCGGCCCGGTGGGTGATCCGATGTCGTGAACGTGTGATCTCGCTGTGTGCGTCCTCCTCTCGGTCGTCGGGATCGGTGAAGGATCGTCGACCGTCCGGTGCCCGTGGCGGCGGACCGTCCGGCCGGTGCGGGGTGACGACGTGGGCGGGGTCCGGTCAGGCCGGCGCAGGCCGGCGCAGGCCGGTGCGGATCGGTCGGTTCAGCGCCGGCCGGCGCCGCTCCCGGCGAGTTCGGCCCGGCGGGGCCGCCGGTGGTCCCCGGCGAGCTCCTGCGGCTCGTCGGGCGTGACGACGCCGTCGAGCGCCGCACGCGGCTCCACCCCGGAGAAGGCGGTGAAGCCGAAGCGGACCTCGCCGGCGCCGAGCGTGTGGTCGGGGTGCGGCAGGTGCCGGACGTGGGAGGTGTCGGCGCGCACCACCCCGGCCGCGTCGGCGGCGTCGAGCCGGGCGAGCAGGCGCGCGAGGGCGACCGGCGCCTCGCTCGGCGGCACGGAGGTCTGGGCGAGCGTGCGGTGCAGGGTCTCGGTGCGCCAGCCGCCGCGGTCACCGCTGCCCACCGGCACCGGCACCGAGACGGTGAGCAGCCAGTGGGCCGGTTTCCCGGACAGCGCCGGCGTGGGGTGCACACCGATCTCGGTGGCCTGGTCGGCCCGGACGAGGCTGCCGTCGTGCAACTGCAGCCAGACGGAGGCGAGGCTCACGGGGGGCTCCTCGTGGTCGAGGGTTCGGTCGTCGGGGGCTGGGCGATCGGGGGCGGGCGATCGGGGGCGGGCGATCGGGCGGGCGATCGGGCGGGCGCGGCGCGGCCGCCCGGGCGCAGGGGCAGGGGCTCACCTGCACCCGGGCCGCGCCCGGACGAGGCGGTGACCGCTCCCGGGACAGGACCGGTCGGGCGCCCGCGCGCCCACGGGCCGTCGGCCGGGCGGAGCGCCCCCCGGTCTCCTCGTGCAGGCCGCCACCGGCGACGGGGGCGCAGAGTCCGCGCAGCGCGGGCCGGCGGTGCGGCGGCCGGGCGGCCGGGCACTCGGCCGGCGTGCCCCGCCAGGGCTCGTCGGCGATCAGCTCCGCGACGATGGCCGTGAAGATCCGGTCCACCCGGTCCTGCCCGGGCAGGTCGACGACCGCGACCCCGCCGGCGTCGGCGCGTGGTTCCATCGGGCTCACCTGCGTTCAGCTCCGAGGAGGGCCGGCCGGGCCCGGTGACCCGGCCGGACGGACGGTCAGGCGTCGATCGAGCGGCGCCCCGGATCGTTCGCGGTGGAGATGGAGATGGTACGCGGCTTGGCCTTCTCCGCGACAGGGATGCGGAGGGTCAGGACGCCGGACTGGTAGTCGGCGTGGATGTGCTCGGTGTCGAGCGTGTCGCCGAGGAACAGCTGGCGGGAGTACACGCCGAGGGGACGCTCCGAGACCTGCATCTCGACGTGCTCGTCGCGCAGCGTCGGCCGGCGCTCGGCCTTGACCGTCAGCACGTTCCGCTCGACGGACAGCTCCACCGCGGAGGGGTCGACGCCGGGGAGGTCGAACTCGACCACGAACTCGTCGCCGTGGCGGTAGGCGTCCATCGGCATGGCGGCGGGGCGGGACCACGTGCCCGGGGCGGTCCCGAAGGCCTGCTGGGCGAGGCGGTCGAACTCCCGGAACGGGTCCGTACGCATCAGCATCGCGGGTCACTCCTTCCTGGTCGACGATGTCGGCGATGCCGCGTCCCGCGGGAACCTCTCGGTTCCGATCGGGATATCTGCATCATGCACTACAGGTTTCGTCGCGCGCAAGGGCGCACGTCCTCTGGACCGTTCCAGAGCCCGGGTCAGACGATCCGCACGGGGACGACCTCGCCCAGCCCCACGAGCTCGACGGCCTTGCGCACCGGCGAGTCGGTGGGCAGGACGACCTCCAGCTCGACCTGGAGCAGCTCCAGGCGGTTCGCGAGCGTGAAGAGCGCCCGGATCCCCGCACTGTCCAGGCAGTCCAGTCCGCCGAGGTCGAGCACCACGGACCGGGCCCGGTTCGTGATCAGGTCCTGGACGCGCTGCTCGACGAACGTCGCGTTCGCCAGGTCGACCTCGCCCGCGACGGCGATCTCCAGCCGGCCGGGCTCGGCCTCGCGCGCCTCGACGGTCGCGTCCGTCACGACATCCCCCCCAGGGTCTTGTCCAGCACGACGCGGGTCCCGGTCGCGTCGCGGTCGAGGCGGACCTCGTCGACGAGGCCGTGCATCAGGGTGGTCCCGCGGCCGCGGTTGACGCCGCGGGCCTCGCGCCAGGCGCCGGTGTCGCGGACCGTCGCGCTGACCCGCCGTCCGTGCATCTCGAGGTGCACCTCGAGCAGGCCGCCGCCCGGACCGTAGGCGTGCTCCACGACGTTGGCGCACGCCTCGCCGATGGCCAGGACGAGGTCCGAGATCTCCTCCGGGGTGGCCCCGACCGAGCCGAGGTAGCTCCGCAACGCCTGCCGCACGCTGCGCAGCGCCCGCGGGACCGCGGGCTCGACCAGCCGCAGGGGTGCGGTCCCGCTGTCCGCCGGGCGCGCGACGGTCAGCAGCGCGACGTCGTCCTCGGAGGTTGCGTTGCCGATCAGCCGGCCCATGATCCGCACGCAGAGGTCCTCGGCCGGCGCCGGCCGCACGGCCCGCTCCAGCCGCTCCAACCCCTCGTCGAGCGGCTCGTGGCGGCGCTCGACCAGGCCGTCCGTGTAGAGGACGAGGCACGACCCGACCGGCAGGTCCACCTTGCTCGTGCGCCGCCGCCGCGGCGGGGTCAGCCCGATGGGCGGGTCGGTGGGGATCTCCAGCAGCCGGCCCTCCTCCCCGGCCAACGCCCGGACGGGCGGCGGGTGCCCGGCCGACGACACCCAGGCCAGGCTCTGGTCGACCTCCAGCACCACGCACAGCACGGTGGCCATCACGTCGCGCTCGAAGTGCTGGACCTGCACGTCGAGCCGGCGCAGGAGCTCGGCCGGGTCCTCGGTCAGCAGGGCGTAGGCGCGCACGGCGCTGCGCAGCCGGCCCATCGCGACGGAGGCCGGCAGCCCGCGCCCCACGACGTCGCCCACCACGACACACAGCCGGCCCGACGGCAGGTCGAACACGTCGTACCAGTCGCCGCCGATCTCGCCGCCCCCGCCGGGCACGTACCGCGCGGCGAGCTCCAGCCCCGGCACCGCCGGCAGCTGCGCGGGCAGCAGGCTGCGCTGCAGGGCGGCCGCGGCCGACCGCTCGGCCTGCGTCATCTGCGCCCGGGTGGCCAGCGCCACCCGGTCCGCGGCCAGCTGGAGCAGCTCGGCGTCGTCGACGGTGAACGTGCGCGGCGCCAGGGTCCCGACGTGCAGCACCCCGAGCACGTCGCCCCCGACCAGCAGCGGGACACCGAGCAGGGAGCGGATGCCCTTCTCCCGCAGGATCGGGTTGAGGACGTTGGAGTGGTCGACCTCGTCGATGATCACGGGGTGCCTCTCCGCGGCGATCTTGCCGGCGAAGCCCCGGCCGAGCGGGATCCGCACGCCCTGGCTGGTCTCCTCCTCCAGCCCGCGGGTGGCCGTGGCGACGAGGTACGTGGCGGAGGGGTCGAGGAGCAGCACCGCGACCGTGTCCACCTCGAGCAGGTCCCGGACGCGCTCGAGGACCTCAGCCAGCAGCTCGTCGACGCCGAGCCGGGCCAGCTCGGTGTCGGTGAGCGACTGGATCCGGCGGAGCCGGTCACCGGTGTCCGCGTCCGCTGTACTCTCAACAGGGCGCACCATCGAAGTCTAGGCGCGCCGGTCGCGGTCGTCCGGGGCACCCGGCACGGGCCGGCGGTCGAGGGGGCGGGTCGCCGGGCCCTCCAGCACGGCACCGTCGACGTCGAACCGGGATCCGTGGCACGGGCAGTCCCAGCTGCGCTCGGCGCCGTTGAACCGGACGAGACAGCCGAGGTGCGTGCACCGCACCGACACGGCGTGCAGCCCGCCGCCGGGGTCGCGGTAGACGCCGGTCCGCTCGGTGCCGGAGCGGACGATGCGGGCCTCGCCCGCCGGGACCTCCGCCGCCGAGCCGGCCTCACCCGGGCGTAGCCGGTCGCCGACCAGGTCGAGCGCGACCTTCGCGTTGGCGCGGGCGAGGGTGGGCAGCGCCTTCGGACTGACCCGGTGCGGGGTGAACACCGGGGAACCGGGCCCGCCCGCGATCTGCTCGGCGAGCAGGGCCGCCGCCATGCTGCCGCCCGAGAGCCCCCACTTCGAGTAGCCGGCCGCGACGAAGACCCGTGACGACACCGGGGTGTAGGTGCCCACCATCGGGGTGTGGTCGTAGGGCAGCGCGTCCTGCGCCGACCAGCGGTGCGTGACCCGTTCGACGGTGAGGTGCCGGCGCAGGAAGTCCTCGAGCACGTCGTACCGGCCCGGGTCGACGCCCCGTTCCCCGGACGGGTGGTCCTGGCCGCAGAGGATCACCTGGTCACCGAGGGAGCGGAAGGACCAGCTCGGCGAGCCGGCGGTGATGGACATCGAGCGTGGCGGGCCGCCCCGGACCCGGGCCGCCACGCAGTAGGCCCGCGTCGCCTCCATCCGCGCGAAGTAGACCCCGCGGTCCCAGACCGGGTAGTGCGTCGCGACGACGACCCGGTCGCCGGTCAGCGTCCCGTGCGTCGTCCCCACCCGGACCGGGTCCTGTTCGGACAGCTCGAGGGCACGCGTGCGCTCGAACACCGCCGACCCGCCCCCGTGCACGGCCGCGGCGAGCCCGCGGGCGTAGCGGACGGGGTGGAACTCGACCTGCCCGGGTAGCCGGACGGCACCCGCGACCGGGAAGGGCAGGTCCGTCTCCTCGGTCCACTCCACGGGCAGCCCCGCCGCCCGCGCGGCCTCGAACTCCTTCTCCACCGACCGCAGCTCGGAGCGGTCGGCGGCGACGGTGCAGGCCTCCCGGCGGCGCAGGTCGCAGTCGATGCCCAGCTCCTCCGCCGTGGCCGCCACCAGCTCGACGCCGCGCAGGCTGTGCTCGGCGTAGTAGGCCGCCGCCTCCGCGCCGCGCGCCGACCGGATCCGCGACAGCATCGTGGCCTGCAGCGCGGTGACCTTGGCGGTGTTGTTGCCGGTCGCGCCGGCGGCCACCCGGTCCGCCTCGACGACGGCGACCCGCGCGCCGCGCTCCTTGAGCAGGTACGCCGTGGTCAGCCCGGTGATCCCGGCACCGAGGACCAGCACGTCGAAGTGCCGCTCGGTGGTCGGTCCGGTGTAGCGGACGTCGGCGACGTCGGGGCGGTCGGTCAGCCAGGGCGAGCCGGTCTCGGTGGTGGTGGGCACGGGTCGGTCGGCGTGCGGGTGATCGGCCACCCGGGGGACGTACCCGCGTCCGCCCGTCCCAACCGGCCGCTCGCCCGCGCCGGTGTCCGGCACACCACGCCGGGTAGTGCTCCCGGGGGACGGAGGGAGCACGGGATGGCGGACGGTACGGACGGCCCGGAGACCACGGACACCACCGGGACGGCGGGTCCGGCGGGTCCGGCGGGCACGGCCGCGGGCCGGGCGGCGGGGCGCAACGCCCTCGCGGGCGTGCTCCTGGGGCTCGGCGTCGTGGCGTTCCTCGACGAGGCCGTGTTCCACCAGCTCCTGCACTGGCACCACTTCTACGACCGGGCGAGCTCCGCGGCCGGCCTCGTCTCGGACGGGATCTTCCACGCCTTCAGCTGGTTCGCCACCGTCGCCGCGTGGTTCCTGATCGCCGCGCTGCGCCGCGACCGCGCGTTGCGGGTCCGGCGCGTGGTCGGCGGGGCGCTGACCGGCGGCGGCGCCTTCCAGCTGTACGACGGGCTCGTCCAGCACAAGCTGCTGGGCCTGCACCAGATCCGGTACGTGCCCGACCTGCTGGTCTACGACGTGGTGTGGAACGTCCTGGCCGCCGTGCTGCTGGTCGTGGGCGTCGTGCTGCTGGCCCGCACCCGCGAGCGGCGCGCGTGACCGGGCACGGGCTCGTGGGGCCGGTCCCCGCGGGCCTGCTCGCCGCCGTCGCCGCGGCCGGCTACCTGGCGGCCGTCCTCGGGCGCCCGTGGCCGCCGACGAGGACGGCGAGCTGGCTCGCCGGGACCGCGGCCGCCGCGGCCGGCGCGCCGCTGACCGCGCACCCCGACCTGCGCGTGCACGTGCTCGGGCACCTCCTGCTCGGCATGCTCGCGCCGCTGCTGCTGGTGCGGGCGGCCCCGGTCACGCTCGCGCTCCGGACGCTTCCGCTGTCCCACGCCCGTGCGCTGGCCCGCGCGCTGCGCCGCGCCCCGGTGCGCGTGCTCACCCATCCGGTCGTCGCCGGGCTGCTCGACGTCGGCGGCCTGTGGGTCCTCCTCCGGTCCGGGGTGCACGCGACCGGTGGCCCGGCCGTGCACACCCTCGTCGCGGTCCACATGCTGCTGGCCGGCACGCTGTTCGCCGCCTCGCTCGTCGGTCCGGACCCGGCGCCGCACCGGGCCCGCCTCGGCGTCCGCGCGGCGGTGCTGGTCGCGGCCGTGGCCGCGCACGACGTCCTGGCGAAGACGGTCCTCGCCGACCCGCCGCCCGGGCTGCCCGCCGAGCAGGCCCGGGCGGGCGCGGAGCTGCTGTACTACGGCGGCCTGCCGGTGGAGCTGGCGCTGATGGTGCTGCTCGGCGTGGAGTGGTACGCGCGGGACCGGCGGGCCGCGCTCAGGCCTGCACGAGCCGCCAGCTCGTCGTCCCCCTGCCGCTCCTCGGGCAGCCCGGTCCGGCCGCCCAGCGGGCCGGCGCCCGGCGCAGCCCGACCAGCCGCTCCGCCGTCGCCCAGATCCGGGCGTGGAAGTCGCCGTCGCCGTCGCCCGGGGATCCGGGTATCCGGTCCCCGCCGTCGCGGGTCCGCCTCGTGCCGGACCGCCTCCGGCGTGCTGCACGTGGATCAGGGCGACGTCGTCGTCGTGCGCGTCACCGGTCAGCGCCGCGACGAGGCCGTCGCAGGCCGCGCCGGTGAGCGGCCGGGGCCGGCGTAGACCAGGCCGTCGTCGGGCGTGTGCACGGCGGAGAAGCGTCAGCAGGGCGTCGACCCCGGGTCCGCGGTCCGTCGGCCTCATCCCGTGAGCAGGGCGTCGTCGAGGGTGGGCCGGATGTCGAGCTCGTCCGTGAGCCGGGTCAGCTCGAGCGGGCGCAGGACGAGCCGACCGCCGGCGACGACGCGGACCGGCACCTGCCCGCGCAGCTGCCGGTTGGCGCGGACGAGCTCCGCCAGGCCGGCCGAGGCCGGGAACGTCACCTCGGTCAGGTCGACGACCAGCATCGCCGGGCGCACGGCAGGACCGCGAGGCCCGGTTCGGCGGACCGTGGGGCGGCGCGGACGCGCGGCGCGGTCCCGGTCAGCGCGCGACCAGTCGACGCCCGGTGAGGCGGGCGAGCGGGATGCTGATCGTGTGCCCGGTCCGGCTCGGAGGCCACGGCACGCGCAGCAGCCGGACCAGCGAGGCGAGGCGCGCGCGGTCGGTGACCTCGTAGGCCTCACCGATGCCGAGCACGCTCCAGCCGGTGTGGTCGCCGGCGTCGATCCGGTCCACCTGGAAGGCGACGACCGCGCCGCGGGTCGCGGCGACCAGGGTCGGCCCGCCCGCGGAACGGAAGACGATCTCCTCGCCGTCGAGCACGTAGGTGACCGGGTGGGCGGCGGGCATCGCGCCCTCGGTGTAGATCACCCGCCCGAGGTCGGCGGTCGCGAGCAGCCGCAGGCACTCGGCCCGGTCGATCTCCACGAGATCGGCCCGGCCCTCGGACACGGCCGTGGAGGACTCCGACACGGCCCGAATTCTCGTTCCCGACCGATCGTGCGGCAGGGGCCGAAAGCCCCTACTTGGTCAGGAGTGACTGCCGTCACAGGCCGTGCCGACGGTCCCCCGCCACCACCATCGCGACGCGCTCCTCGGACACCGCCGAGAAGGGGTCGCGGTACGCGGCGACGGCCTGCCGGGTCTCCTCGGCGATCAGGTCGGCGTTGATCTGCGCGGCCGCCCACGCGCTCGCCGCCGCGGCCGCCCCGACCTGCGCCGTCGGGTCGGTGACGTTGCCGGCCGCCCACACGCCCGGCACGTCGGTCCGGCCCGCGGCGTCGGTCCGGAGGTGCTCCCCCGCGCCGCTCGGGTGCTCGACGGTCCGCAGCCCGAGCGAGCCGAGGAAGCCCGCCCGCGCCACCATCCGCGACGCGACGGCCACGGCCTCGCGCGCCACGGTCCGGCCGTCGGCCAGGCGCACCCCGACCAACCGGTCGTCGACCACGACGAGGGACTCCACCGCCCCCTCGACGACGGTCACGCCGCGGGCCGCCAGCGCCTCCGCGGCCTCCCCCGCCGGCGGGGTCGACGTGTGGGTGAAGAAGGTGACGTCCGCGCTCCACTGCCGGAACAGCTGGGCCTGGTGCAGCGACATCGGCCCGCTCGCCAGCACGCCGATGGCGCGGTCGCGGACCTCCCAGCCGTGGCAGTAGGGGCAGTGCACGACGTCGCGGCCCCACCGCTCCCGCAGCCCCCGGACGTCGGGCAGCTCGTCGACCAGCCCGGTCGTCACGAGCAGCCGGCGGGCGCGGGTCGCGCGGCCGTCGCGCAGGACGACGCGGAACCCGTCGCCCTCGCGGACGACGTCGGCGACCTCGCCGCCCACGACCTCCCCGCCGTACCCGCGGACCTCCGCCCGGCCGCGCTCCAGCAGCTCCGCCGGGGGCATCCCCTCCCGCCCCAGCAGGCCGTGCACCCCCGACGCCGGCGCGTTGCGGGGCTCACCGCCGTCGATCACCGCGACGGACCGCCGCGCCCTCGCCAGCATCAGCGCGCCGTTCAGGCCCGCCGCACCCCCGCCGACCACCACCACGTCGTAGCCCGGTCCCAGCTTCTCGGTCACCTCGACCACCTCCGGCACCGACACTGCGCCGAGCCGGCACGCGATGGCAAACTTCCTTGCCAACCCAGCAACAGCCTCTCCGACCCACTCGCGGGAGCCCGGGGCGCGACTCGCGGGTAGCGGTGCGGGCGGTCAGCCGGTTGCGGCGAGTGCAGGGTGTGGGGTGGCGGGGAGGTGTTCGCCCGGGCAGCGCTGGACCCGGAGGCGGCGGCGGTAGCCGTAGCGGTTGTGCGGGAAGGGACGACCCCGCTCGTCGAGCACCTTCACCTGCCCGCAGCCCCTGCAGCGCCCGTACCCGACGGGCGAGTGCGCGGCCCCGGGGGACCTCCCCTCCCACGACTCCACCTGCGGAAACGCCTCCTCGCGCGAGATCCCGTCGTCCTGCCTCACGTCCTGCATCGTCACGTCAGGCATCGACACCGTCCCCGTGCAGCGACTCGAGGGCCCGGAGGATGTCGGGGTCGACCAGCGGTGTGGCGGACCGGTCGGTACGGGCCGGCGCGGCGGACGTCGCGGCGCGGGCCGGCGCGGTCGCGGTGGCCGAGGACGGGACGGAACTCAGGTCGGTGGGCATCTCGAACCTCCGATGAGGACGTGCGGTGACCAGCGGGCAGGGACCGGTGCTCACGGTCCTCCACCCGGCAGTCTGCATATCTACATCGTGCGCTATAGATATGCGCGCCGCAAGTGCCAGAGCGACGGCAGCGGACCAGCTCCGGGCGCGGCCGCCGACCGAGGCATGAACGACCCCGGTCGAGGGAATCCGACGGCAGGGACGAGGGAGGGGTTCGAGTGAGTGTGGTTGCCGCGCCCAGCCGGCCGGGCCGGTTGGCCATCTCCGGCCCACGGCCGGACGTGCACGTGATCGCCGTGGAGGGGGTGCTCGACCCGGTCGTCAGCACGCGGCTGCTGCGGCTGGTCGATGCGCGGATCCGGCTGCGCCGCCTCGGCACCGCCTCGACGACGCACATCGTCCTCGACCTGACCGACGTCGACTCGGCGACGACCTCCGCCGTCGAGACGCTCTCCCGCGCCGCGGACCTCGCCCGGCGGAACGGACTGGGCCTGCATCTGGTCGGGTTCGAGGCCGTCGCACGGCACCTTCCCCTGCCGGCACGACAGCTGGTCGGCCGGATGAGCCGCTACCCGGATCTCGACGCCGCGCTGGGGGCGCTGTGACCGCCCCGGCCGTTCCCGCCGTCGTCCCACCGTTACCCGCGGCGCGGCCGACCGGTCGCGTGCGTCGGCACACGCCGGTCAGATCGGGCACCCGAGGCCGCGTCCGGCACCACGTTCGACCCCGTGCGACCGGGGCGATCGAGGTGAGCTGCTGCGGCGCCGCCGTCCTGGTCCTGTGCCACGACGACCTCGGCGGCGGCCGCGAGCTCGCCGAGCGGGTCCGGCCCCGTCTCGTACCCCCGACGGCGGTGCTCGTGCTGGACCTGCACGGCCTGCGCCGCCTGCGTCCGGCGGCCGGACAGGTCCTCGCCGAGCTCGCGCATCGAGCGCGCCGCGCCGCGATCGCGGTGCGCGTCCTCGGCGACGACGAGCGCGTGCTCGCCGCCGTCCGCGCGGCCTGCGCCCACCCCGCCCTCGCGGACACGGTGGACATCAGGAACACGACCACGCCCGCCCCGCCCCCGCGCGCACCCCTGGAGCCGTGACTCTCCGAGCCACCGCACCGGAGCACTGTGGATCCATGACGCGAGGAGCGAGCACCTCAGACCGCGGTGTGGATCCCTCACGCAGGACCCGAAGACCTCGCAGCGCGTTGTGGATCCCCAACGCGGGAGCGCCGGGTCAGGTGGTCTTCGCCCCGTTCTTCGCGTCCAGCCGCTCACGCTGCGGCACCACGACGTACTTCGGGTCCTTGGTGGACGCCACCCCGGCCTCGAAGACCCCGAAGCGCTGCAGGGCACTGCCCGCGAGCAGCGCCAGGCCGGAGGCGGCGGCGCCGGCCCGGCTGCGGTGGGCGACGAGCAGGGTCCCGGCGAGGCCCGCCACGGTCAGCGCCTCGGAGGCGCGCCGCAGCCGACCGACGTGGCCCTCCCGGTACACCTCGCCGACCAGCCCGAGCCGGTGCTCCATCACCCGGGACGCGACGAGCTCCCCCGCCGCCCCGACCGCCGCGAACGCCCGCGCCGGTCCCGCCTCGGCGACCGGCGCGCAGAGCATGCCGAAGCCGCCACCGCTGGCCGCCGCGGACCCGACGAAGACGAACGGCAGCTCGTCGCGCACCTCGCTCCACCCGGGGACGGCGGTGTGCGACAACAGGACCGCGGTGTAGGACGCGACGCCGGGCGCCGTCGCCGCCGCGCTCACCCCGAGCGGTCGCGCGAGCCGCCGCAGCAGGCGGGCGGGCCAGGTGCCACGCCACCGCGCAGGCACCATCTCGGACACCGCGGCCGCGCCCGCGCCCGCGCCGAAGGCGCTGAGGATCCACGTGCCCACGCTCATCGGCGAGGTCGGCTTGAACACCCGCAGCATGTGGTGGAACCGCGCGGGCCGGCCCAGGTCGGAGACCAGGAAGTACAGGCTGGCCAGCAGCGCGCCCAGCGCACCGAGCCGGCTCGAGCGCCGCAGCGCGGGCCGGTTCGTCAGGTCCGCCCCCGCCGCGACGACCGACGAGCCCGCGGCCAGCCCGCCGCAGAACAGGTAGGCGGCGATCTTCCACTCCCACACCGGCGCCTTGAGCACCGGGCGCCCGTAGTAGGAGCGGAACTCCGCCTCGGGGACGACGGTCGGCTCGCCTCCACCGCCGCGCCCGCGCCGGCCCCGGCGCAACCCCTGGAACATGTGCGCCGAGCGCGCGGCGGAGCCGCCGGCGTCGCTGGGCAGCTCGGCGGGTTCGGGGCTCGTCACCGGCGTCCACCGCCCAGGAACGCGGCCACCCCGGCCAGCGCGAACGCCGCCGCGGCGGCCCCCGCGCGCCGCCACATCGACGGCGCGTACCGGGTGGGGACCTGCGGGTCCGGCGGCAGGCCGTAGACCTCGGGCTCGTCGAGCAGGAGGAAGAAGGCGCCGTCGCCGCCGACCCCGTCCTCGGGGTCCCGGCCGTACAGCCGCGCCTCGGACACCCCGAGCCCGTGCAGCTGGGCGAGCCTGCGGTCGGCGCGCTCGCGCAGCTCGTCGAGCTCGCCGAACTGGATCGAATCCGTCGGGCACGCCTTGGCGCAGGCGGGTTCGAGGCCGTCGCCCAGCCGGTCGTAGCAGAGCGTGCACTTGTTGGCGCGCCCGTCGTGCTCGCGCCGGTCGATCACGCCGTAGGGGCAGCCGGACACGCAGTACCCGCAGCCGTTGCAGATGTCCTGCTGCACGACGACCGTGCCGAACTCGGTGCGGAACAACGCGCCGGTGGGGCAGACGTCGAGGCAGCCGGCGTGCGTGCAGTGCTTGCAGACGTCCGACGCCATCAGCCACCGGAAGTCCGTCCGGCTCTCGGCCCCGGTGCGGTCGCCCGGGCGGGAGAAGGCGGGCATGCCCAGCTCCTGCGGTTCCGGGCGCCCGGGCGGGAGCGGGGTGGTGCCCAGCTCCGACCCGCCGCGGGGCGCTGCCTGCAGCCGCGGCTCGACCGCGCCCGCGGTCTCCGGGATCCCGCTCGGCCCGGTCGGCAGGCCCGCGAAGCCCGGGTCCTGCCGGCCCGTCGCCCGCGGCTGCTCGACGAACGCGACGTGCCGCCACGAGTTCGCCCCGAGCATCCCGGTGTTGTCGAAGGACATCCCGAGCAGATCCAGGCCGTCCTCCGGGACGGCGTTCCACTCCTTGCAGGCGACCTCGCAGGCCTTGCAACCGATGCACACGGAGGTGTCGGTGAAGAACCCGACGCGCGGCGGGTGGTCGAGGTGGCCCGCGTCGCCCGCCACGTCGTCGAGCGGCCCGGACAGCCGGTTGCGGCTCACGATCCCTCCTCGGTGTGCGCCACGCCGTGCGCCGTGGCGATCCGGGTGTTCGTCGCCGCGGTGATCCCCGCGGCGGCCCGCACCTCGGCGAGCAACGCGCGCAGCGCCGGTCCGCGCGGGCGCGGGCCGGGCCGGACGTCGCAGGTCGCGACCTTGCTCTCCTGGATGAACACGTTGGAGTCCTCGACGACGCCGAACAGGTCGTTGACGACGTCGCCGGACACCAGCCCGGTGTGGCCGAAGTGGTAGGGCAGCCACACCTGGTGCACCACCCGACCGTCGATCCGCAGCGGCGCGAGCCGGTCGGTGACCACCACCCGGGCCTGCACCGCCGCGCGGCTCGTGACGACGTGGGCGTCGCCGAGGTGCGTGAGCCCCCGCTCGCGGGCGAGCTCCGGGGACACCTCCACGAACAGGGCGGGCTGCAGCTCCGACAGGTAGGACAGCTGCCGGCTCATCCCGCCGGCCGTGTGGTGCTCGGTCAGCCGCGCCGCGGTGAGGACGTACGGGAACACCTCGGACCCGCGCTCGGGCGGCGCGGGGTTCGACGGGTTGTCCGGCCGGCCGTACACCTTGCGCGTCGGGTTGCCCTGCTGCCGGTACAGCGGGTTGCGCACCGGCGACTCGTGCGGCTCGTAGTGCGTCGGCAGCGGCCCGTCGAGCAGCCCGTGCGGCGCGAACAGCCAGGCCTTGCCGTCGGGCTGCATGATGAACGGGTCGTCGCCGCACAGGGCCTCCGGTCCCGTGGTGCCCTTCGGGGGCCGGTGCCCGGGCGGGGTGGTGCGCGGGAAGTCCGGGACGTCGTCCCCGGTCCACTCCCCCTTCGCCTCGTCCCACCACACGAGCTTCTTGCGCTCGCTCCACGGCCGGCCCTCGGGGTCCGCCGAGGCCCGGTTGTAGAGGACCCGCCGGTTCAGCGGCCAGGTCCAGCCCCACTCCGTCTCGTAGGACTCCTGCTCGGTGTGCGGCTTGCGCCGCGCCGCCTGGTTGACGCCGTCGGCGTAGACCCCGCTGTAGATCCAGCACCCGCAGGAGGTGCTCCCGTCGGCCTTGAGGCCGAGGTAGCCCGGCAGCAGCTCACCGGTGGTGAGGTCGTGGCCGTTGATCCGGCGCAGCACGTCGTCGGCGGAGGGCTCGGCCCACGGGACCGGGGCGGTGGGAGAGGTCTCGGTCGCGTAGTCCCACGCCAGCCTCTGCACCGGAAGGTCGCGCTCGTCCGTGGAGTCCGCCAGCCGCTCCCGCACCAGCCGGCCCAGGTGGTAGGCGAACCACAGCTCGGAGCGCCGGTCGCCGGTCGGCTCGACGGCCTTGGTGCGCCACTGCAGCATCCGCTGCGTCTGGGTGAACGTGCCCTCCTTCTCCACGTGCGAGGCCGCGGGCATGAGGAACACCTCGGTGCGGCACCGCTCGGGCACGATCTCACCGGTCTCGATCTCCGGCGAGTCCTTCCAGAAGGTCGCCGTCTCGATCTCGTTGAGGTCCCGCACCACCAGCCAGTCCAGGTTCGCCAGCCCGAGCCGCTGCAGCTTGCCGTGCGCGGAGCCGACGGCCGGGTTCTGGCCCATGACGAGGTAGCCGAACACCTTCCCGTCGATCATGTCCATGACCGTGCGGTAGGTGCCGTGGTCGCCGTCGATCCGCGGCAGCCAGTCGAAGCCGAAGTCGTTCTCCGGGGTGGCCGCGTCGCCGAAGTACTCCTTGAGCAGCGAGACCATGTACGCGTCGACCGCGTAGCCGTAGCCCTTGTGCCCGCCGGTCCGCTGGTCGGCCACCCACGTGTCCAGGTCCGTGTGCGTGACGTCCGGCATCGCCAGGTAGCCCGGCAGCAGGTTGAACAGCGTCGGGATGTCCGTGGACCCCTGGATGCTCGCATGCCCGCGCAGCGCGAACACCCCGCCGCCGGGGCGCCCGATGTTGCCGAGCAGCAGCTGGAGGATCGCGCCCGTCCGGATGTACTGCGCGCCGACGCTGTGCTGGGTCCAGCCCACGCTGTAGACGAGGGCCGTGGTCCGCTCGCGGTTCGAGTTGGCCGTCCACGCGCGACAGACCTCGAGGAACTGGTCCTGCGGCGTGCCGCACACCCGTTCGACCATCTCCGGCGTGTAGCGGGCGAAGTGCCGCCTGAGGACCTGGTACACGCAGCGGGGGTGCTGCAGCGTCGGGTCCTTCGTGATCTCGTCGGCCGCGCCCGCGACGCCCGCGCCGCTGGCCCCGGCCTGCATCGGCTCGGTCTGCTCCTTCGCCTCGGCCGAGTTCCCCTGCGGTGTGCTCTCGGCGGGCTCGGCACCCTCGTAGTACCAGCTGCCGCGGTCGTAGGTGCCGGTCTGCGGGTCGTAGCCGGAGAACAGCCCGTCGAGCTCCTCGGTGTCGGCGAAGTCCTCGCGGACCAGGAACGACGCGTTGGTGTAGGCCGCGACGTACTCACGGAAGTCCAGGTCGTTGTCCAGGACGTACCGGATGACGCCGCCCAGGAAGGCGATGTCCGAGCCGGCCCGGATCGGGACGTAGGTGTCCGCGACCGCGCTGGTCCGGGTGAACCGCGGGTCGACGTGGATCACGCGGGCGCCGCGGCCCTTCGCCTCCATCACCCACTGGAACCCGACCGGATGGGCCTCGGCCATGTTCGAGCCGATGATGACGATGCAGTCGGAGTTCGCGAGGTCCTGCTGGTAGTCCGTCGCGCCGCCGCGACCGAAGGAGGTCCCCAGACCGGGAACCGTGGCGGAGTGTCAAATACGGGCCTGGTTCTCGATCTGGATCGCGCCCATCGCCGTGAACAGCTTCTTGAGGAGGTAGTTCTCCTCGTTGTCCAGGGTGGCCCCGCCGAGGGCGGCCAGGCCGGTGGTGCGGTTGAGCCGCCGGCCCTCGCGGTCGACGTCCTGCCAGCCGCGTTCCCGCGCCGCGACCACCCGGTCGGCGATCATCTCCATCGCCTCGTACAGGTCCAGCTCGGTCCACTCGGTGGCGTACGGGGCGCGGTAGCGGACCTTGTCCAGGCGCTGCTCGCCGGTCACGAGTTGCAGGCTCGCCGAGCCCTTCGGGCACAGCCGGCCGCGGGAGATGGGCGAGTCGGGGTCGCCCTCGATCTGCACGACCTTCTCGTCGCGCACGTAGACCTTCTGCGCGCAGCCGACCGCGCAGAAGGGACACACGGACCCCGCCACCCGATCGGCCGAGGCCGTGCGGGGACGCAGGCCGACGTGCCTCGGCGACTGCGCGGCCGCGCCCCGCCCGAGCGGGTCGCTGCCGGTGAGCTGCCGGTACACCGGCCACGAGTCGAGGCCGATCGACCCCAGCCACGTCCGCACGCCCATGCGGCCCCCTTCTCTCGTCGTCGCATCGGTACCCGCGGCGAACCCGCCGAAACCGTCGCGTCGATCTTCCTCACCCGTCCCGACCGTCACCGTCGGCGGTGTCGCACTGCGCCATTCGGGTGGTTCGGGCCGGCGGCCCGCCCTTCGTGTGTCCACACCGGCCGCCCGGGTATCGCCGACGGCATCTGTCGACCGGAAGGAGCAGGCAGTGAGCGAGAGTACGAGAGAGACCGTGCGGGCCGAAGGGGCCGACGTCGGACGGACCGCCGCGGAGGCGGGCGGCCAGGTCGCCGGGACGGCCGCGGACCAGGCCCGGAACGTCGCGGGCGAGGCCCGCAAGCAGGCGAAGGACCTCGTCGGCGAGGCGCGGGGCCGGTTGCAGCAGCAGGCCGGGTCGACCCAGCGGCAGGCCGCGGACGGGGTACGCGGGGTCGCCGACCAGCTGCGTCAGATGGCGGGTTCCGGGGACGGCGGCCCGGTCGCCGACCTCGCCCACGAGGCCGCGGACCGGGCGGAGCGCCTGGCGTCGTGGCTGCAGGAGCGCGAGCCGGGCGACCTGGTCGAGGAGGTCCGGCGGGTGGCCCGGCGCCGACCCGGGGCCTTCCTGGCCGGGGCCGCCCTCGCGGGTGTCCTGGTCGGGCGCCTGACGCGCGGTGTGGTCGACCACGAGCGGGACACCTCCGGGTCGCAGCCGGGCCTGCCGGCCGACCGCGGCGTCGGTCAGGGTCTTCCGCCCGGCTACGGGGTCGCCGGGGAGGGGCTGCCCGGCGCACCGCCGGTCCCGCCCCCGCCGGTGTCGCCGGGGCCGACCTCCACCCCGCCCGTGCCGCCGGGACCGGGCACGATCGGGCAGGGCGGACCGCCGAACGCCCCCACCCCGCCGGCGGGCGGACCCGTGGTGCCCCCGCCGCACCCGGCCCCGGAGGGCGGGCCGGCGCACGCACCCCGGCCGGGCTCGACGACCGTCGGCGAGTACGTCGACGAGCTGGGCCGGCGCGGTGATCCGCGAGTGACCGACCAGGACGTCCGATGACGGCGCCCGGCGGCCCGCCGCCCGGCCGGCACTCGGCTCCGGACCTCGGGCGGTTCGACCAGGCCGCGCCGCCCGTCGCGCCGCCATCCACCGCACCGCCACCCACCGCACCGCCACCCACCGCACCGCCACCCACCGCGGCACCGCCGGCCGCTCCGCCGATGCCGGACCCGACCGCGGTGGGCGGACCCAGCGGTGACCCGCCCGACGTCTCCGGCGTCTCGGTCGGTGACCTGATGGGCCGGGTCTCGCGGGACCTCTCCACCCTGATGCGCCAGGAGCTCGCGCTCGCCCAGGCCGAGCTGAAGCAGGAGGCCCGCAAGGCGGGCAAGGCGGCGGGCGGGTTCGGCGCCGCCGGCTTCGCCGGCTACATGGTGCTGCTGTTCCTGTCGGTCGCCCTGTGGGCCGGGCTGAGCAACGTGATGGACAGCGGCTGGGCCGCGCTGATCGTCGCCGCTGTCTGGGCGGTGATCGCGGCGGTCGCCTTCGTGATCGGCCGGAACAACGCCCGGCGCACCCATCCCACCCCGGAACGCACCGTCGACACCCTCAAGCAGGTTCCCGACGCCCTCAAGGGCCGATAGGAGGACCCGATGACCACCCCCTACGGCACACCCGCCGATCCCACGCCGTACGGCACCGACGACCCGGACGCGATCCGCCGCCAGATCGAGCAGACCCAGAACCGGCTCAGCGGCGACGTCGACGCCCTGACCGAGAAGGTCACGCCCGGCCGCGTCGTGCAGCGCCGGGTCGACCGCGTCCGCGGCCGGGTGTCCGGCTGGCGCGACGCCGTCACGGGCAGCGACCCCGCCGGGTCCGCCCGCGACACCGCCCACCAGGCGGCCGGCGCGGCCCGCTCGCTGGCCGGCGAGGCCTCCGACCGCGCGAGCGCAGTGGCCGACCGCGCGAGCGCGATGACCGACACGGTGTCCGACAAGGCCTCGGACGCGGCGTCGACGATCGCCGACACCGCCCGCGACGCCCCGCAGATGGTGCGCCGCCAGGCCCGCGGCAACCCGCTGGCCGCCGGCCTGATCGCCTTCGGCGCCGGCTGGCTGGTGTCCTCCCTGCTCCCGGCCAGCCGCAAGGAGCAGGAGCTCGCCGGCCAGGCCAAGGACCGGGCGATGGAGGTCGGGCGCCCGCTGGCCCAACAGGCCGCCGAGAAGGCCAGGGAGGTCGGCGAGGACCTGCGCGAGCCGGCCCAGCAGGCCGTGCAGTCGGTCAAGGAGACGGCCGAGGACGCCGCCTCCACCGTGGCCGACGAGGGCCGGTCGGCCGCCGAGCAGGTCCAGGACCGCGCCCAGGACGCCGCCGGCACCGTCAAGGAGCAGGCCCGGCCGTGAGTCCGGGCCCGGGGCGGGTGACTCCGGGCGCGGTGGCGACCCCGGGCGGGGATGAGCACGGCCCCGCCCGGGTACCGCCCCTCCGGTGATCGGATCGGAGGCGACGTGACGCGGGTGGACGAGGGCGGACGGCGGCGCGGTGTGCTGCGCCGGATGACCCTGGCGACGGCCTGGGGCGAGGGCCTCGACGGCTACGACCTCGGTGTGCTGAGCGTCGTCCTCCCGCTGATCACCACGAGCCTCGGGCTCTCCCCGCTGTGGGAGGGCCTGGTCGCGGCCTCGGCGCTCGTCGGCATCTTCGTCGGGGCGCCGCTGGCCGGCCGGCTGACCGACCGCCTCGGCCGGCGCCGGATGTTCGTGCTCGACATCGCCGCCTTCGTGGTGCTGGGCGTGCTGCAGGCGGTGGTGACCGAGCCGTGGCAGCTGTTCGTCGTCCGGCTCCTGCTCGGCGCGGCCATCGGGGCCGAGTACGCGATCGGCGCGGCGATGCTCGCCGAGCTCGCGCCCTCGCGCGGTCGCGGCCGGCGGCTCTCGGGGCTGCTGGTCTCCTGGTACGTCGGGTTCCTGGTCTCGGTCGTGACCGCGTACCTGCTGGTGGACCTCGCCGGGCTGAACTGGCGGTGGGTGCTCGCGACGAGCGCCGTGCCCGCCCTCGTCGTCCTCGCCCTGCGCGTCGGGCTCCCCGAGTCGCCCCGCTGGCTCGTGCGGCACGGCCGCGTCGACGAGGCCCGCGAGATCGTGGAACGCCAGCTGGGCCCGGAGGCGTTCGCGGCCGAGGAGTACGCCGCCGAGGACCACGGCACCGACCGGCTCCGGCTCTTCCGCGGCGAGCTCGGTCGCCGGACGGTGTTCGTGTGCGTGTTCTGGGCGTGCAACGTCGCGCCCTACTTCGCGATCTTCACCTTCGCCCCGCAGGTCTTCACCGCGCTGCAGCTCTCGGACGAGCGGGCGAGCACGATCGCGGTCAACGCCCTGGCCGCGGTGGGGGCCGTGGTGGGCATGCTGAGCATCGAGCGGGTCGGCAGGCGCCGGCAGCTGATCGTGCCCTTCTGGATCATGGCGGTCAGCCTGGTCGTCGTCGGGCTGTGGAGCGGGGGCCCGGCCGCGCTGGTCGCGGCGTGCTTCGCCGTGTTCGCCTTCTTCAACGCGCTGCAGGGCAACCTGACCGCCGTCTACCCCATCGAGGTGTTCCCGACGGACGTCCGCTCGACCGGCGTCGGCATCGGGTCGGCCGCCAGCCGGGTCGGCGCCGCCGTGGGCACCTTCCTGCTCCCGGTCGGCATCACCGTCATCGGCGTGGGGCCGTGCATGCTGATCGGCGCCGCGGTGTGCGTGGCGGGTGCCGTCGTGTCGCACCGGCTGGCCCCGGAGACCACCGGCCGCACCCTCACGCGCACCGGCGGGGTCGGCTCGGTGGCGTGAGCGGAGGGTGCGGAGGCATGCCGCGCCGCCCGTCCGGGTAGGCCGCCGGTATGACCGCCGCACCGATCGTCCGGGCGCTGCGCGCCGCCGAATCCGTCCGGACCGGGGAGGAGGCCGCCGCGGCCGCCCAGCGCGGCGTGCGCCGGTTCCTCGCCGGCAGCCGGCTCGACGGGGCGCTGCGCGGCTCGTGGCTCGGCCATCCCGTGCACCCGTTGCTCGTGACGGTGCCCATCGGGGCGTGGGCGTCGGCCGCGCTGCTCGACGCCGTGGGGGGACAGGAGGAGGCGGCCCGCCGCGTCGTGGGCGCCGCCCTGGTCAGCCTGCTGCCGACGGCGGTGACCGGGCTCGCCGACTGGAGCGGGCTCGACGAGCGCCGCCGCCGGGTCGGGCTGCTCCACGCGGCCGGGAACGTGGTGTCCGGCGCCTTCCTCGGCGCCTCCTACGCGGCCCGCCGGCGCGGCCGGCACCGGACCGGGGCACTGTTGTCGCTGGTCGGCGCGCTGCCACTGGGGGTGTCCGGCGCGCTGGGCGGGCACCTGTCGTACGCCCAGGGGTCGGGCGTCGGGCGGTGGCCGGAGGCGTCCGCCGACGCCGGCGGGACCGAGCGGGACATCGTCGAGCCCGCCGCCGCTCCCCTGGACACGGGCGCCATCCCGGGCAGCGGACCGGAGGCGAACCCGACCTGAGCCGCATGTCCGCCGCCGCCGTGGGTAGCTGCGGGACATGACCGATCGATCCCACGGCGTCCCCCCGGCCGAGCTCGACGACGACGACCTGCGCCGGGAGATGACCCACCTGCACGAGACGCGCCACGACACCGTCCTCGGCGGCTCCGAGGACGCCCTCGAGGCGCACACCCGACGGATGCTGGAGCTCGAGGCGGAGTTCCTGCGCCGCTTCCCCGCCGAGGGTGCGCCCGACCCGCGACGCACCCGCGCCGGCAGCCGCGAGGAGGCCGGCCAGGCGGTCCCGGGCAGCGCGTCCGGCTGATCCCCCCGCCGCGCTGCGCCGTCACCCCAGCAGGTGGCGGCGCAGCGCCGGCAGCTGCCGGGTCTCGACGTCGTGCTCCCAGGCCGCGGCGACGTCCTCGGGCCGGTCGTCGCGCAGCAACCGGCCGAGGGTGTTGGTGTCCTTCCACGGCTCGGCCCGCGACCGCAGCGAGAGCACGAGCGTGACCCGGTGCCCGTCGGTGAGCAGCTCCGCGGTGTGCAGCAGCATCCGCCCCTGCAGCAGCACCGCCGACCCGACCCGCTGCGGCACGGCCACCAGCTCCGACGCCGGCAGCTCGCCCTGTGCCGCCCGCACCGCCCCGACGTCCGCCGGGCCCCGGTAGACGAGCGTGCTCCCGCCGTCCTGGCTGCCGTCGGCGTACAGCGGGACCAGCTCCACGAACGCCGGGCCGTCGCGGTGCAGGGCGATCGGCGGCTGCCCGGGACGGTAGAAGTTCACGCCCGAGCACGAGGTCGGGATCGGGTAGGGCTCCAGCTCCACCCCGGCGAACTCGCTCAGCCGGTCGAGCCGCTCCCGGTCGTGCACCATCTCCCGCACCTCGGGCACCCGGTCCTGCACCCGCCGCAGGTGGTCGAGCCCCAGGTGCCGCTCACCCGCCGGGGTCTCCGCCGCCGTCTGCGCGTGCAGCTCCCGGGCGTGGGCGAGCACCGCCGCCAGCCCCGCGTCGTCGTAGTCGGGGTGGTACCGGGCGAAGGCGAGGTCCGTGGCGGCCTCGGGCCCGCCGTCGCCGCCCGTCACCTCGGTCAGCGTCCGTCTCTCCAGCAGCTGCATCGGCGTCCCCCTGCCCGTCGCCCCCGGTCCCCCGGTGTGGGCCCGGCTGCCCGCGTCGGTCGCCGCGAAACCCCGCTCCGCCCGGTTCGGCGAGGCCGATCCCGACCTGGCACGGATCGAGGCGCGGAGCAGCGTGTGGCCGCTGCTGGAGCTGCTGCCCGAACGCGAGCGGCGGATCGTGCTGCTGCGGTTCTTCGGCAACAAGACCCGGTCCGAGATCGGCGAGCTGGTCGGGCGCTCCCAGATGCACGTCTCGCGGCTGCTCGCCCGGGCGCTCGCCACGCTCCCGCAGCGGCTGTCCGACGAGCCCGACCGGTGAGCGGTCGGCGCGCGGCCGACCCGGGTGGCCGGTGCGTCGCGGCATGGCGGGCGGTGCGCGGGGTACGCGACGACCGCAGGGTGCCGCGCACCCGCGCTCGTCGTCGCGAGGAGGAAGCCCATGTCCGACCGGTCAGCGGAGCAGGGTCCGGGGCACGCCCCCTTCCCGTGGGTGCAGCTGGGGGCACTGGTCCTCGGGGCCCTGCTGATGCTCTACGGGATGGTCGGGTTCTGGCCGGCCTTCTCGCCGCCCGGGCCCGACGGCCGGCAGTCGACGCTGCTCGGCCTCGAGGTCAACCCGCTGCGCAGTGCCCTGACCCTGGCCCTCGGCGTGATCGGGATGGTGTGCGCGACGCGGATGTCCTCCGCCCGCGGGTACGGGTGGCTGCTCGCCGTGGTGAGCGCCGTGTTCGTGGTGTTCGGGATCCTGGGCATCGCCGACCCCGCCGTCGACTGGCTGGGCATGAACGTCCCGTCCACCGTGGTCGCCGGGGTCTTCGTCCTGCTGGGTCTCGTCCTCGCGCTCGGTCCGGTGCGCCGCTCCTTCCCGGGCGGGAACCGCTACGAGCCCGCGGTCCACGGCGAGCCGGCCGACCGGGAGCGCAAGGGTCGCTGAGCGACCGGGCCCGGGGCCGTCCGCCATCCGGCACGGACCGTCCGCCACCCGGCAAGGACCGGCCCCGCCCGTCCGTCGGATCCGTCCGCGCCGCCCGGTCAGGGCGCCCGGACGAGGTCCGCGGCCGCCGCGTGCCGGCCGCTGCGCGAGCCCCGGTAGGCCCGCGCGCGCAGGTCGGCGAGCAGCGGCACCGGGTGCAGCCCCGGGAGCTGGTGCAGCACCGGGTCGAAGGCCACCGGGCCGGTCCGCTCCTCGCCGAGGACCAGGGTGGCCACGGCCCGGCGGTCGGCCGTGCCGATGCCGGCCGCGCCGACCGGCGCCTCCACCAGCCGGTAGCGCAGCGGGCGCGCCCGCACGGCGTCCGGCACCAGCCGCGGGTCCGCCGGCGGGTCCGGCTCCCGCGGCTCCGGCTCCACCAGCAGCCGCATCCGGCCCGCGGCGGTGTCGTACGGCAGCAGGGTGCTGTAGGTGGCCGTCCGCCAGCCCCGGGCCGGGGCGAGCAGCGTCCCGCCCGCGGCCGAGGTGGTGAACAGCAGGTCCAGGGCCTCGCGCGAGCCGTCCGGCTCGACGCGCACGGCCACGCCGAGGAGGTCGGGCAGGTCGCGCGGTGTGCCCGCGCCCTTCGACAGCCGCACGAGCACCCGGTGCGGACCGGGGCCGAGGGCCTGTGCGACGGCCGACCCGCCGTCGTCGACCAGCAGTTCGCCGCCGAGCAGCACGCCGCGGGGATGGAACGCAGGAGCTCGTCGCACCCGGGCGAGGGCGCGGAACACCGTCCGGATCACTCCGGGAGCGTGCCCGAACCCGAGCGTGGGAAACCGGCGTTCCCGCCCGTCGTGGCGTGGTGCCTGCAGACCCGGGCGCACCGCTCCCTCGGCGCCGTCGTGGGGACGTCGCCAGGGCCGCGGCGGTGACGGTCGCGCTCGTCCTGGTGCCGCGGGGGGTTGTGGTCACGGTGCACGGCGGGATCGGCGGGGTGCTGGCGACCGTCGCCCTGGCCGCCGTGCCCGCCGCCGTACCGAGCGTGGTCGTGCCGTGCCGCAGGCGCGCGGTCCTCCCCGACCCCGGGCTGAGGCCGGGCGCCGCCGGGGGGCGTCCGGAGCGGGTCCGGCCACGGCGGTGTCCGGGGCCGGCCCGACCCGGACGCCTCCGACTCACTCAGCCTCAGCCGCCGAGGCCGAGCACCTGGGCGGGACGGGCCAGCAGACCCGGCAGCTGCTGGCTGGGCCGCTGCTGCTCGCCGTGCACCGCGTTCACGACCACCAGGCCGGCGGTGAGGGCGGGGACCAGCCACTGGCAGACGCGCAGCCGGCGCTGGATCGCGCTCGTCCGTTCCTCGGTCTCCGGGGCGGGCTCGGTGGAGCCCTCGACGGGCTGGCCCTCGGCGGCCTGCAGCTTCTTGCCGAGCATCCCGCTGTAGGCCGTGACGGCCAGCGCCGCCAGGGTCAGGCCGCTCATCGCGGCGCTCGACGAGGCGACCCCCTTCTGCGCCACGATCCGGCTCTTGTTGCCCCAGCCGACGCCGACCTGCCCGACGACGTGGGTGCCGATGGCGGCGAGGTTCACCGGGCGCCAGCGCGCCCAGCCGGCGTTGGCGATGCGGAGCCGCTCCCGCGGGTCGGAGACGTGGGCCGCGGCCCCGTTGACGGCGACGGCCCCGGCGAGGCTGCCGCCGAACCAGGCGGCGAGGCCGATCTCGTGCAGGGTGCGGAAGACGGTGTTGCGCTGGGTCATCGGGATCGCTCCGGGGGTGGGAACCAGGTCCCCGCCCGGCTACCCGGCCCGGCGGTCCTCACACGGCGTCCGGCGGCGAGCGGGCCCGCCGCCGGGAGCCGACGGGTCAGGAGCGCAGGTCGGTCCAGGAGTGCTGGTCGGTCCAGGAGCGCAGGTCGGTCCAGGAGCGCAGGTCGGTCCAGGAGCGCGTCGGGCCAGGAGCGCGTCGGGCCAGGAGCGCCTTCTCAGGTGTCCACGCTTCCCGGGCCCGCGCCGCTCACGCTGCCGGGCCCGCCGGCGTCGGGGTCGGGGCCCTCCCCCGCGTCGCTCTGCGGGCCCTCGCCCGCGAGGATCTCGTCGCCGTGCAGGATCTCCTCGCCCCGCAGCACGGGGTCCTGGCCCCTGTCCTGTGCCCTGTCCTGGCCCCTCTCCTCGTCCCGGTCCTCGTCCGCCGGATCCTCGGGTCGCGTCATGGGCACGGCCTACCCGCTGTCCCTGGGGACAACCGGCGGAGGACCGCCGCCGCACCGCCGAACGGCCCTGTCGGCACCTCCGCCCGCCCCCGATCCTGGCGGGATGCCGAACCCGGGCCCGTGGCTCGACCTCGCGGCCGAGACGCTCCACGACCCGGCTCCCCGGTTCCCGGTGGAGCGCGTCGCGGCACAGCTCCTGGAGTCGTTCGAGCTCGTCGGCTGCTCCTTCAACGACCGCCCGCCCGCGCCCGGCGTGCTGCGCCTGTGGCCCGACGGCGGGTTCTTCGGCGGGCTGGACCGCGAGATCCGCGAGTGGACGGCCGCCTACGGCGCCTGGGAGCACCCGCTGCTGCGCTACTACTCGGCCACGGACGACCCGGAACCGGTGCACCTGGCCGACGTGCCGGAGCGGTTCGCGGACCGGCGGGTCCGCGGGGCCTGGCACGAGTTCGCGGGCCCGGGCGGCTTCGCCCACCAGATCCTGCTCCCCCTGGGGACGCCCCACGCGCACCATCGCGCCTTCTCGATCGTCCGCGCCGATCCCTTCACCCCGCAGGAGCAGGACTTCGCGCGGACGGTGTGGCGGCTCCTCGGTGGACTCGACCGGCAGGCCGCGGCGCTGGCCCGGGCGCGGTGCGAGGTCGCGACGCAGGTGCGGCTGACCCCGCGGCAGACGGCGGTCCTGGTCCTGGTGGCCGGCGGCCTCACCGCGGCGACGGTCGCCCGCCGGCTCGCGATCACCGAGCGCACCGTGCACAAGCACCTCGAGGCGGTCTACCACCGGATCGGCGTGCACGACCGCCTGTCGGCCGTGCTCTGGGCCCAGCGGTCCGGGTTGCTCGGCGGCGTCGGACCCGCGGACTGAGCGGACCCTCCTCCGGACAGGGACGCGCGCCACGGGCGGAGCGGTCGACGGAACCGGTCAGGAATCGAGAAGCTTCCGGCCCGCGGTCGCTCGTAGCGTCGGCGCCGTCACGTTCCCACGAACCCCGGCCGGACGGTCCCGACCTGCAGCGCGCAGGGATCGCCCGGACCGGCGAGGAGGCCCCGATGAACCCGCACAGCCCGCTCCGCCGGATCCACCGCTGGACGTCCCTCGTCTTCACGGCGACCGTCGTCGTCTGCTTCGTCGCGCTGACCGGGGCCCTGCCCGAGTGGGTCTTCTACGTGCCGCTGCTCCCGCTCGCCGTGCTGCTCGTCAGCGGTCTCGTCCTGTTCGTGCTGCCGTACACGCGCCGCGCCCGCCCGGCGGGCGACCGCACCGCGGCCTGAGGAGTCCCCCCTCAGCTCGCCACCGGCTTGAGCGGGTCGTGGCCGAGGCGCATGAGCTTGCGCCGCCAGGCCGCCTGGCCGGCCGTCGGCTCCAGGTCGTCGCGACGCTGGGACAGGACCCGGTCGACCACGCGGCGCATGCAGTCCGCGTCCTCGGGGGTGAGGTCCACGCGACGCTTGCGGAGGATCGCCAGCACCTCGCGGCCGGTCGGGGTGCCGGCCTGGTCGGGCTCCACCTCCGCGTCGACATCCGCGGAGTCGGCCCGCAGCCAGTCCTCCAGCTCCCGGGACGTCATGTTCACGACCCGGTGGAACTCGTCCCAGAGGGTGTCGTCGACGTGTTCGGCCATGTCCCGGGTCTACCCGCCGAGGCCCGGCTCACACGACCCCCGGCCGCCCGCACCGCCCGGCTACGGTTCCGCGGGTGGTACTGCAGCGGGGCCTGGCGTTGCTCGTGGCCGGGGCGTTCTTCATGGAGATCCTCGACGGCACCGTGATCGCCCCGGCGGCCCCGCACCTCGCGGCGGACCTCGGGGTGGCCCCGGTCGACGTCAACGTGGCGATCACCGCGTACGTGCTCACCCTCGGCGTCCTCATCCCGGTCAGCGGCTGGCTGGCGGACCGGTTCGGCGCGCGCCGGGTGTTCTGCACGGCGCTGGCGGTGTTCGTGCTGGCCTCCGCGGCGTGCGCGCTGGCCCCGACCCTGACCGCCCTCACCGCCGCGCGGGTGGCCCAGGGCGCGGGCGGGGCGATGATGGTGCCCGTCGGGCGGCTGGTCGTGCTGCGGACGACGGCGAAGACGGACCTCGTCCGGGCCATCGCCTACCTGACCTGGCCGGCCCTGCTCGCCCCGGTGCTCGCCCCGGTCGTCGGCGGGGTGCTGGCCGAGTACGCCTCCTGGCGGTGGATCTTCGTGATCAACGTACCGCTCGGGCTGGCCGCGCTGGCCGTGGCGCTGCGGATCGTGCCCGGCCTGCGGGCCGACACCCCTCCCCCGCTCGACCGGGCCGGGTTCGCCCTCACCGCGGTCGGCGTCGCGGCGCTGATCGCCGGACTGGAGGGGCTCGGCTCGGGGTTCTCGCCCGCGACGGCCGCCGCCCTGGTCGTCGCGGCCGGCGGCCTCGCGCTGGCCGTGCGGCACCTGCTGCGTGCCAGGCACCCCCTCGTCGACCTGCGGATCCTGCGGGTGGCGACCTACCGCGTGACGGCCGCGAGCGGGTCGGTGTACCGGGCGGTGATCACCGCGATCCCCTTCCTGCTGCCCCTGCTCTTCCAGGTCGGGTTCGGCTGGTCGGCGGCGCGGGCGGGCGCGGTGGTGATCGCGCTGTTCGTCGGCAACGTGGCGATCAAGCCCGCGACGACCCCGCTGATGCGCCGCTTCGGCATCCGGACCGTGCTGCTCGGCTCGATCGCGGTGGGCGCGGCCTGCCTGGTCGCGATGGCGTTCCTGCAGCCCACCACGCCGCTGCCGCTGCTGCTCGCCCTGCTGCTGGTCAGCGGGACCGCGCGGTCCATCGGGTTCACCGCCTACAACAGCGTCGCGTTCGCGGACGTCGACGCTCCGCGCATGACCCACGCCAACACGCTGCTGTCCACCCTGCAGGAGCTGGGCGCGGGCCTCGGCGTCGCGGTGGGTGCCCTGCTCGTGCGGCTCGGGCAGGCGGTGGGCGGCGTGCCCGCCGCGGCCGGCGCCGCCGGACCCTACCGCGTCGCGTTCGTGCTGCTCGCGGTACTGCTCGCGCTCCCCGCGGTGACGGCGCTGCGGCTCGCCCGGACCGCGGGCGACGCCGTCACCGGCCACTGATCTGCCCCCGGTCCGCGCCGGGTCAGGGTCGCCGGGCCGACACGGCGAGGCCGGCCGGCTCGACCCGCACGACGACGTCGGCGAAGCCCGCCGCCCGGAGGGCGCCGCCGACGGCGGTGGTGATCCGCTCCGGCGGCTGCGGACCCGCGGGCCCGAAGCAGACGTGCAGGCGCCCGCCGCTGCGGAGCGCGGAGTGCAGGACGGCGAGCTCCGCGGCGGGTGAGCGCGTCCAGAACACGTTGACGTTCACCGAGAACGCGCCGTCGAACTCCCCGGTCGGGAGGTCGAGCGCAGCCAGCTCGGCGGTGCGCACCTCGAGCAGGCCGGCCGCCACGTGGGCCGCGTTGCGCCGGAGCGTGCGCTGCGCGGCGACCGCCGACCGGTCGACGGCGAGCAGCCGCGCGCCGCGCCGGCACACCAGGTCCGCGGCCACGCCCGGGCCCGGTCCGATCTCGAGGACCCGCTCGCCGGGCCGGGGGTCCAGCAGGTCGACGGCCCAGGCGACGCGCTCGGGAACCGACACACCGGACATCCTTCCCGACGCCGCGGGCAGGTGTTCTCGGCGCAGGGCTGCAGCGGTGGCTCGGCCGTGACCCGCGGGGCCGTGGCGAGCGCCTCGGCGACCGTGGTGAGGACCTGCGCGAAGTCCGTCGGGAAGGTCAGCGGATCGACGCCCGGCGGAGCCGAACCGGCGCCATCGGGGCGTGGACCGCGGTGAGGCCCGAGCCCAGCGGCAAGATCGATAATCGTGGACGTGGACGGTCGGATTCCCGCCGTTCCGCTCACGGGCGGCTGATCACGGCGGGGCGGGCGGGCCCGGGATGATCGTCCGCGCCGCGACCCGAGCCCGGCGACAAGATCACTCGTCCTGGACGGGGACGGTCGGATTTCGACCGTTCCGCTCCACGACGGGTGATCATGGCGCGGGCCTGCCGGATAATCGCCGGTGCCGTCACGCGAGCTCGGCCTCAAGATCAGTCGTCTTGGACGCGGACGGTCGGATTTCGACCGTTCCGCTCCGCGACGGGCGATCATGACCGCCCTGGCGAACGGCCCGCCATGACCGAGCTCGGCGGCAAGATCAGCCATCCTGGACGGAAACGGTCGAATTCCGACCGTTCCGCTCCACGACGGGTGATCATGGCCGTCTGGCGAGAGGGGCGGGCCATGATCCGAGCCTGGCGCCACGATCAGTCGTCCCGGACGCGGACGGTCGGATTCCGACCGATCCGCTCCACGACGGGTGATCATGGCCGGCCGGCGGGAGGGGGCGGGCCGCGACCCGAGCCCAGCGACAAGATCACTTGTCCTGGACGGGGACGGTCGGATTTCGACCGTTCCGCTCCGCGACGGGTGATCATGGCCGGCCGGCGGGAGGGGGCGGGCCGCGACCCGAGCCCAGCGGCAAGATCACTCGTCCTGGACGCGGACGGTCGGATTTCGACCGTTCCGCTCCGCGACGGGTGATCATGGCCGGCCGGCGAGAGGGGCGGGCCGCGACCCGAGCCCAGCGGCAAGATCACTCGTCCTGGACGCGGACGGTCGGATTTCGACCGTTCCGCTCCGCGACGGGTGATCATGACCGGGGGAAGTCGCGCTGCGCCGAACAGGCGGCTTCTGCTCCTCCACGAGCCGGGGAACGTCGGCCGTGCGGCGCGGCAGCCGCACGGCTACCGGTTGCCCGGATCACGACGCCGGGTACGGAACCGCCATGGTGCCCGCGCCGACAGCATGATCGCCGGAATTGGAGCACACCCCGCGTCCAGCGCGGATCCCGCTCCACTCCCGGCGATCATGGCCCCGCCGGGTCGGAACGGCGGCCAGGCTCCGGCGGCCGCCGCGCCGGACCGAACTCAGCGCCGGACCAGACTCAGCGCCGGACCGGACTCAGCGCCGGCGCATCCGCGTGAGCATGTCGCGCGCCCGCTGGCGGTTGCGCGGGTCGGCGGCGAGACGCCGGCCCTGGTCGGTGAGCCGGCGACCGTTGGGACTCTGCAGGAAACGCTTGACCTTCTCGACGATCGGCATGGGACCCGGGTACCCGGTGACGCGGGAACCACGCACCAGGGGCGAAACCGGGCGGGCTCAGGTGCCGCAGAAGGTCCGGAAGGAGCCGAAGCTCGGCGGGGCCGGGAGGGCATAGGCCTCCAGGCCGGGGCGCTCCTCGAACGGGCGGGCGAGCACCTCGAGCAGCCGGTCCAGCGGAGCGCGGTCGCCCGCCACGGCGGCCGCCAGCGCCTCGTCGACCAGGTGGTTGCGCGGCACGTAGACGGGGTTGACCCGGTTCATCGCCGCGGCGGTCTCGGGTCCGGGACGGGCCGGCAGCACGGCCCGCCACCGCTCCGCCCAGGCGTCGAAACCCTCCCCGACCAGGGCCCGCGCCGGCTCCGGGTCGCCGGCCGCCGCACGCGACAGGGCCCGGAAGAAGGAGGTGAAGTCCGCCTTCTGCTCCTCCAGCAGCGCCATCAGGTCGTCGACGAGCGCCGCGTCCTCCCCCACGCCGTCGTCCAGCCCGAGCTTGGCGTGCATCCCGGCGCGCCAGTGCCGGTCGTAGCGGTCGGCGAAGGACAGCAGCACGTCCGTGGCGGCCTTGATCGCGGCGTCGGTGTCCTCGTCGAGGAGCGGGAGCAGGGCCTCGGCGAACCGGGCCAGGTTCCACTGCGCGATCCCGGGCTGGTTGCCGTAGGCGTAGCGGCCGCCGTGGTCGATCGAGCTGAACACGGTGGCGGGGTCGTAGGCGTCCATGAACGCGCACGGCCCGTAGTCGATGGTCTCGCCCGAGATCGTCATGTTGTCGGTGTTCATCACGCCGTGCACGAACCCGACGTGCATCCACCGCGCGAGCAGCGCGGCCTGCGCCTCGACCACGCCGGTGTAGAGGGCGAGGTACGGGTTGTCGGCCTCGGCCGCGGCCGGGTGGTGGCGGGCGATGGCGTGGTCGGCGAGCCGGCGCAGCAGGTCGGTGTCCCGGGTGGCGGCCGCGAACTGGAAGGTGCCGACGCGGATGTGGCTCGCCGCGACGCGGGTCAGCACCGCCCCGGGCTCCATCCGCTCCCGCACGACCTGCTCCCCGGTCGCGACGACGGCGAGTGCGCGCGTGGTCGGGATGCCGAGCGCGTGCATCGCCTCGCCGATCACGTACTCGCGCAGCATCGGCCCGAGCGGCGCCTTGCCGTCGCCCCCGCGGGCGAACGGGGTCCGACCCGAGCCCTTGAGGTGCAGGTCGCGGCGGTGGCCACGGGTGTCGAGCACCTCGCCGAGCAACAGCGCCCGCCCGTCGCCGAGGCGCGGGACGTACCCGCCGAACTGGTGCCCGGCGTACGCCATCGCCACCGACGCGGCGCCCTCCGGCTTGGCGTTGCCGGCCAGGACCGCGACGCCCTCGGGCGAGCGCAGCGCCTCGGCGTCGACGCCCAGCTCGGCGGCGAGCTCGTCGTTGAGCACGACGAGGGTCGGCTCCGGGGCGCGCGCGGCCTCCCACGGCACGCACAGCTCGCCCAGGTCACGGAGGTAGGAGTTGTCGAACACGAACAGCGACCCGAGCGCGAGACTCATGGGACCGAGGCTAACCCGGCGGGACCGGACCTAATCCCCGGATCGGTCCCGCCGCGGGCCTTCTGCCGCGTCGCCTCCTGCAGATCAAGCATGTTCGCTGAGGCCATCCTCACTTACACTGAGTGGTCGGGTGTAACGGATCCGCCCATGCGGCCGAAGTCAGGGCTGCGCTGGGGGGCGCATCGGGGAGGGCGACGGGGTGCAGGGCGACGGGCGCGACACGGCCGGACTGCGCTTCCGTAATCTCGGACCGCTCGAGGTGGACCGCGGCGGGGAACCGGTGGCGCTGGGCGGTGCCCGGCTGACCGCGGCGCTGTCGTTGCTGCTGGTCCACGCCGGGCGCCACGTCAGCGCGGACGCCCTGACCGAGGCCATGTGGGGTACGGAGACCCGGCCGCGCTCGCCGTCCACTCTGGACTCGCACGTCTGGCGGCTGCGCAAGGCGCTGGAGCCGCAGCGCGACCGGGGTGCCCCGTCGCAGGTCCTGCGGCACGAGGCGGGCGGCTACCGGCTGCTGGCCGACCCGGCGAGCGTCGACTCGCTGCGCTTCGAGCAGCTCGCCGCCGAGGCCGCGGACCTCCTCGCGGGCGGCCGTCCCGAGGAGGCACGCGACCGGGCCGAGCGGGCCGCCGCGCTGTGGCGGGGCCGCCCGTACCCCACGGTGGCGGACGAGCCGTGGGCCGCGGCCGCGGTCGCCCGGCTGGAGGAGGTGCACGGCCAGCTCCGCGAGGTGCTGGCCGAGGCGCTCCTGGCCACCGGGGCCCCGCACCGCGCGCTGCTCGAGCTCGAACCGGCCGTCGCGGAGACCCCGCTGCGGGAGCGCCTGTGGACGCTGCGCATGCTCGCCCAGTACCGGCTCGGGCGCGCCGACGAGGCCCTGCGCACCTACCGGCAGGCCCGCGAGCTGCTGCTCGAGGAGCTGGGCCTCGAGCCCGGTGCCGAGCTGCGCGAGCTGCACCGGCGAATCCTGGCCGAGGACCCCACCCTGGCCGGGCCGCCCACGGCGACCCCGGACCCTCCCCCCGACCCGCCGCCGTCCCCGGGTACCGAGCCGGAGGCGGCTCCCGTCGAGGTGCACCTGCCGCATCGCACGTCCGCGCTGGTCGGCCGGGGCGAGGACCTGGCCGCCCTGGCCGCGCTCGTCGCCGAGGCGCCGGTCGTGTCCCTGGTCGGGGCGGCCGGTTGCGGGAAGACCCGGCTCGCCATCGAGGTCGCCCGCGAGGCCGCGGCGGACTTCCCCGGCGGGGTGTGGTTCGTCGACCTCACCGCCGCCGCGAACGCCGATCACGTGTTGTCGACGATCTCCTCGGCGCTCGGGTACGCCCCGGCGGAGACCGGGCGCCCGCGCGACGCGCTGGCCGGCTTCCTGCGCGCCCGGCGGATGCTGCTGCTCCTCGACAACTGCGAGCACGTCCTCGACGCGGTCGCCGACCTGCTCGACGAGTGGTTCCGCGCCCCCGCCGAGCTCACCGTGCTCGCCACCAGCCGCGAGCCGCTCGAGGTCGACGGCGAGCGGGTCCACCTGCTCGGCCCGCTGCCCCTGCCCGGCGACGGCGGGGAGGTCACCGACTCCCCCGCCGTCGCCCTGCTGCTCGACCGGCTGACGGCGGCCGGCGCCGACCCCGACGACATGGGCCTGCTGACCCACGCGGTGCGGATCGCCGCCGCCGTCGACGGCGTCCCGCTGGCCCTGGAGCTGGCCGCGGCCCGGGCGCGGGCGTTCAGCCTGGAGGAGATCGCCCACCAGGTCACCGCCGACCCGAGCTCGCTGGCCCGGGTCGGGCGCGGCAGCGACCACCACCGCACGGTGCGGGCGGCGATCGAGCAGAGCTACGCGGTGCTGCCACCGGACGAGGCCGCGCTGCACCGGGCCGTCTCGGTGCTGCCGGGCCCGTTCACCGTTTCCGCCGCGCACGCCGTCGCCGGCGGCCCGGACACCGCCGACGTCGTGGCCCGGCTCGTGCACCGCTCGCTGCTCGTGCCGCTGGGTCCGGCGCGCCCCGGCGGCCCGTCGCGCTTCACCCAGCTCGCCACGATCCGTGGGCACGCGGCGCACACGGCACAGGCGGCCGGCGAGGTCGCGGAGCTGCGGGGACGCCGCGACCGCTGGACCGCCGGCGTGGTCGGGGCGAAGCCGCCGCTCGGGCACGCCGAGGAGGCGACCTGGTTCGACGCGCTCGACGACGACCTGCCCGCCCTGCGCGCGACCCTGCAGCACCGGCTCGTCGACGCCCCCTCCGCCGAGGGCGTCACCATGGCCGCCCGGCTCGGCACCTACTGGTACTTCCGCAGCAAGGCGATCGAGGGCCGCGCCTGGGCCGAGCGCGCCCTCGCGCACGAGGAGCGTGCCGACCGGCTCTCCCTCGCGCTGGTCCGGCTCACGCTCGCGCACCACCTCGCCTCCGGCGGGCGGGTCGATCTGGCCGAGCCCCACGTGCAGCGCGCCGCCCACCTGCTCGACGGCGACCTCGCCGGTGCGACGGCGAGCGGACCCGGAGCGGCCCTCGTCGCCGAGGTCCACACCCTGCTCGCGCACTCGCTGTTCGTCGCCGGCGCGCTCGAGCAGGGCCGGCAGGCGTCCCGGCGGGTCGCCGCGGCGGCCGCGGCCGGCGACCCGGAACTGCGCCTGCTGGCCGACCTCTGCGCGCTGATGGACCGCAGCTCCGCCGGCTCGATCGGTCCCGGCGAGCTCAGCGAACTGCACGACCGCGCGCAGGAGCGGGGCAACCGGCACGTCGCACTGGTCGTCTCCGGGGTGGCGGTGCTGGCCGCGATCCGCGGCGGCGACCTGGCGGCGGGCCTCGGCTGGTCCGACCGCATGATCACGCACCGGCTGCTGCTCGGGGTGTCCGACGGCCCGGTCGCCCTCGAGCTGCGCGCCACCCTCGCCGCCCTGGCCGGGGACCCGCGCAGCGCCGCGCGGCTCTTCGCGGCCGCGCGCACCCAGGCCCTGCGCAACGGCCTGCGCTGGCCCGCCGTCCCGACCACCCCCGAGCTGCTCGGGCGGGTCACGACCGCGCTCACCCGGGCCGAGGCGCAGCGGGCCCAGGCCGAGGGCGAGCGGCTCACGCTCGCGGACGTCGTCACCGACCTCGAGATGGCGGAGTCCGCCGCTTCCTGCTCGGGCTGACCCCGGTCCGGGGTGGTGCCGGCCGCCGCCGTGTGGTCCTCCCGGGCCCGGGCGATCGGTGGACAGCAGGACCCTCCGGCCGAGGGCCCGGTCGACCGACGGTGCGAGCCCACCAGCTGACCCACTCTTCAGGCCCTCGGGGAAATGCCCCGGGACCTGGAGAGGAAGAGTCGATGGACACCGCCACCAACCCCCCGCTCGACAGGACCGCGACCGGTCACGACGCCGCGCTCGACGCCCCCACCTGCTTCGTCCGCATCCGGGAGCTCGGCCCCGACGACGGCGACGTCGTCGACGTGGTCTTCGCCGGGCTGTCCCCGCGCAGCCGCTACCTGCGCTTCCAGAGCCCGGTCGCCGAGCTCTCGGCCGCCGCCCGCCGCAACCTGACCGCGCTCGACGGCCGTACGCACGTCGCGCTCGCGGCCTTCACCCAGGGCCGTCCGATCGGCATCGTGCGGATCATGGACCTCGGTGACGGGCGTGGGGAGCTCGCCGTCGAGGTCGTGGACCGCTGGCAGGGCCGTGCCGTCGGCACCCGACTGCTCCGGGCCGCCCGGGAGCGGGCCGCCGAGCTGGGTTACCGCGAGCTCGTCGGCGAGGTGCTCGTGGTGAACGCGGCCGCCTACGCAGCCGTGCGCCGCGTCTTCCTCGTCACGCGGGTGCGTCGCCACGGTGCGGAGCTGACGCTGTCGATGGCCGTCGAGGGCGAGCCTCCGTCGGCGGGCCCGCGGCCGGGGCTCGTCGCGTAGGAAGACCCACCCCTGCAGGATCCGATCGCTCGGCTCGGGGCTGCGCCCTCGGCGGCGGCCCCGTCGGGCACTGGCTCTCGTCGTCCACGGGCAGCAGGGTGGGCCTCCTCGACGGTCAGCTCCACGAGCGCCACGCCCAGCCCACCCGAGCTGGTGACTGACCGCCCTCCGCGAGCGCACCGACGCCGTCGTCGCCGCCCACCGTCCGTGATCCATCCCGCGGACACGGGAGGTGCCGGGCGGGATGCTGCTGGGTCGGCCGAGGCCGCCGCATGCCCGGACCAGGCGGCGATCGAGCTCGACGGAGCGCTCTTCGGCGGTGCAGGTGAGTGACACCAGGGCCTTGTCCGGTCTGCCTCACCCGTCAGGTCGGTGGGGTGGCGCCGTCCCGGCCTCGCGGCGCGTCGGGGGGCGTCGGTCTCGTGCGATCAGCGGTCAGGCGGTCTCCGCGACGATGATGCTCTGAGGTCCGGCCAGCGGGAGGTGGTCGACGAAACGCCAGCCGGTCGCCGCGAGCCAGTCCCGGGCCTCCGTCACGCTGTAGACGTCGCCGTCGCGCAGGTGCACCGCGAACTCGCCGGCCATGAGCGCCGCCTGCACCGGCCGGGTGTGGGTCGGGTCGGTCCAGAAGTCGGCGAGCAGGAGCCACGCCCCTTCGGGCGCAGCGGTGCGGAGACGACCCAGCAGCGTCGTGTTGGCGGTCGGCGACCAGTAGTGCAGGAGGTTCGCCACGAGGATCGCGTCGTGGCCGGTGGGGAGGTCCTGGGCGAACGCGTCGGCGACGACGACGCCCAGGCGTTCGTCGAGCCCCGCCTCGTGCGCGCGGGTGCGCGCGAGCCCGGCGGGGACCGGCAGCTCGACGACGGTGCCGCGCAGGTGCGGGTTGCGGCGCAGCGTGGCGACCGACCACGACCCGGTGCCGCCGCCGACGTCGAGGAGCCGCCGTCGGGTCGAGAAGTCGATCACCTGGCCGAGCGCGTTCGCGGGGCCGTCGAGGATCGCCTCGATGCCGGCGGACACGATCGCCTGCTGGTCGTCGTCGAGGTCGAACACCTCGCCGGGAGGTCCTTCGGCGAGCGCGGTGGCCAGCGACTCCCAGGCCGGGTAGCTGATCCGGTCCCAGAACCGCAGGAGCGCCCGCAGGTCGCCGGGGTGGCGGCCGGTGAGGTGGCGGTCGGCGGCGGGGCCGTTGCGGTAGAGGTCGTCGGCGCGCTCCAGCAGCCCGAGCGCGACCATCGCGTCGGCGCTGATCCGGGCCGCCCGACGGGTGAGCCCCGTCCGGGCCGCGAGCGCGTCGAGTGAGGCGGGCGCGTCGGCCAGGGCCTCGAAGAGACCCAGCTCGCTCGCCGCGAACAGGTGCTTGGCCGCCATGAACCCCGCCGCGAGCTGCAGGATCGGCTCGGGGCCCACGACTGGGGCCGGCGCCTCGGTCCGTTCGATCGTGCTCATCTCGGCTCCTTCCACCCGGTTCGGCACCTCGAGCGTGCGCCGGCTCCCTCGCGGTGGACATCCCAGATCTCGAGCCGATCCGACGGCGCCCCTCCCAGATTCCTGGGGAGTGACCGGCGCGCATCCCGCCCTTACCCTCGGCCGATGGACCGTGAGCGTGTCCGGCGGGCCCGCACCGAGGTACGCCACCTCGCCGGTGCGGGCCTGGACTGGGTGCGCCTGTCCGCGGCGGCGAGCGAGGTGATCGGCCGCCTCGTCCCGTTCGATCGCAGCTGCTGGCACACGGTCGATCCGGGCACTGTGCTGTTCACCGGCAGCGTCAACCGTGACATCGGCTGTTCGGGGACCTGGCTCGCCGAGCACGAGTACGTCGTCGAGGACGTGAACAAGTGGTGGTTCCTCGCGCGCAGCGGCCGCCGAGCCGGGGCCACCAGCCTCGCCACCCACGGTGACCTCTCGCGCAGCGCCCGCCACCGCTCGCACGAGGCCTACGGCATCGGCGACGAGCTGCGCGCCTCGTTCGCAGCTGACGGCACGTACTGGGGGGCCGCCGGCTTCCTGCGCGACAGCGACCGACCGTGGTTCACCGAGGAGGACGTGGCGGTGGTCGCGGCGCTGTCGGACGGGATCGCGGACGCGTTGCGGCGGACGCTGGTCGCCGTCGTCGCGACCGGGGTCGTGCCGGCCGACTGCGGGCCCGGCGTCGTCGTGTTCGACGAGCACGGGACAGCGGAGTCGGTCTCGGCCGCGGCGGAGCGGTGGATCGCCGAGCTGGTCGAGATCCCGGCGCCTGCCGTGCCGGGCGAGTCGACGATCGTGCAGGGGGTCGCTGCGCGCGCCCGAGCCCTGTCCGATCCGGATGCTCGACCGCTCGCGGCCCGCGCCCGGGTACGCACCAGGACCGGCATGTGGCTCGTGGTCCACGGCACGCCGCTGTCCTCCTCGTCGGGCCCGACGCGCGACGGGCGGGTCGCGGTGGTCATCCAGCCCGCCGGCCCGTTCGAGGTCGCGCCCCTCATCGCCCTCTCCCACGGCCTGACCGACCGGGAAGCCCGGATCACCCGCCTGTGTGTCGAGGGCCGGTCGACGAGGGCGATCGCGGCCGAGCTCCGGCTGTCGCCCTACACGGTGCAGGACCATCTCAAGTCGATCTTCGAGAAGACCGGGGTCCGCAGCCGCAACGAGCTCGTCGGGCAGATTTTCCTGCAGCACTACGCGAACCGGTGGGAGGAGGTGTCGGCAGCACCGCCGGGATGGACCGGGCAGGCGGCGCCCGAGTGGCAGTGAGACCAGCATGCGCGGGAGGGACCGACGGCAGGACGAGCGCTCATCTCGACGGCACGCCGCAAGGCGCCGGACCTCGCCGGCGACGAGCCCGCCTGGCCTGAGCCGATCCGGTCACCTGGGCCGGGCGAGGTGCCGGCGGCGCCGCGGGGTCCAGGCTGACGACCATGACGAGGACCGGAGGCGCCGGCGCCGCGCTGGCGACCGCGAAGGCGGCCGTGCTGCCGCTGGCCCTGGCGCAGTTCGTCGCCAGCTACGCCGCGTCGAACATGAACGTCGCGATCACCTCGATCGCCGACGATCTCGGCACGTCGGTCACCGGGATCCAGACCACGATCACACTGTTCACGTTGACCATGGCGGCCTTGATGATCCCGGGCAGCAAGCTCACCGACATCTGGGGCCGCAAGTTCTGCTTCCTGCTGGGCCTGGCCGTCTACGGGGCCGGCGCCCTGCTCGCCGCGCTCGCGCAGGGGCTGCCCGTGCTCATGATCGGCTACTCGCTGCTCGAGGGCGTCGGGTCGGCGCTGCTGATCCCGCCGATCTACATCCTCATCACGGTGCTGTTCGACGACACCACCGCCCGCGCTCGCTACTTCGGTGTGGTCAGCGGCGCGGCCGGGATCGGCGCGGCGGCGGGTCCACTGATCGGCGGCCTGATCACCAGCTACGTCAGCTGGCGGGCGTCGTTCCTCCTGCAGGTCGTGATCGTGGCGGCGATCGCGTGGCTCGGCCGCGGCATCGCCGACCCGCCGCTGCCCGAGCGGCGTCCGGCCTTCGACTGGCTCGGCGCGGTGCTCTCGGCGTTGGGGCTGTTCCTCGTGGTGTTCGGCGTGCTGCAGAGCGGGGCCTACGGGTGGGGCACGGCGACGAAGGACTACGCGATCGGCGGCACCGTGGTCGTCGCCGCGGGCGGGGTGTCCCCCGTGTGGATCTACGTCGGGCTCGGGGTGGTCGTGCTCGCCCTGTTCGCCCTCGCGGCCCGCGTGCGGGAGCGGAACGGCCGCTCGCCGCTGGTGTCGCTGCGGCTGTTCGCCGACCGCACCTCCAACCTGGGTCTGCTGACCCAGAACCTGCAGTGGCTGGTCCTGCAGGGCGCGTTCTTCGTGATCTCGGTGTTCCTGCAGCAGGTGCGGGGCTTCTCGGCGATCCAGACCGGCCTGCTGCTGATGCCCGCGACGATCGGGCTGCTGCTGTCCTCCGCGGCCGCACCGCGGATGGCCCGCCGGCACACCCAGCGCCGGCTGGTCCGCTTCGGCTTCTTCGTCACCACCCTCGGCATGGCCCTGCTGCTCGCGCTCGGCGGCACCCGGCCCAGCGTGTGGAGCTTCGTCCCGGGTCTGTTCCTCATGGGCCTCGGTGTCGGGATCATGCTCACCGCGTCGGTCAACCTCGTGCAGTCGGCGTGGCCGGAGGAGGTCCAGGGGGACATCTCCGGGGTCTCGCGCAGCGTCTCGAACCTGGGCTCCTCGCTCGGGGTGGCGGTCGCCGGTTCGCTCGTCGCGGGCGCGATCCCCGGCGGCGGCCAGTACTTCTCCGCGCTCGTCATCGTCGGCTCCTTCGCGGTGCTCGGCTGGATCGCGGCCCTGCTCATCCCGCGGAGGACGGCGCCGCGACAGGCCCAGCCGGTCGGCCGGTGATCACCGGCTCGGCGGCGGGCCGTTCGGCTCGCGGCCGTTCCGCCTCCCGGGCGCACGGCCGGCCGACCCGTGACGACCGCTCACTCCAGCGGGGTGCCGCCGACCTGCTCGGCCACCATGTGCGCGGCGTACCAGTCCGGCCAGTCCTCGTCGCGCCGCCCGGTGCGCCGCTCGTGCTCGGCGTGCGCGGCCTCGGCCCGGCGCAGCGCGCCCGCGAGGTCCGCCGTCGAGGTGAAGGTCGTCTCGGCGATGTCGACACGGCCGGGCAGCCGGGTCGTGACCTCCTGCAGCAGCCAGCGGTTGCCGTCGGGGTCGTGGAAGGTGGCGTAGGCGCGGTAGCTGTCGTGCCCGGCGCCGGGCTCGGTGACCCGGCCGCCCGCGCCGCCGCTCCGGTACTGCGCACCGGGCTCCTCGGGCCGGAACACCTCGGAGACCTCGACGCCCCGCTCGCGGAGCTCGTCGCGGGCCGCGCCGATGTCGGAGGCGACCAGGTAGAGGTTCTGCGCCGAGCCCGGCGCCGCCGGGGTCATCCCGGTGCCGAACTGGATCGAGCACGCCGAGCCGGGCGGGGTGAACTGCACGCACCGGAAGCCGTTGGCGAAGCGGACGTCGGCGTCGAGCCGCCACCCCAGGCCCTGGTAGAAGTCCTTCGCGAGGTCGACGTCGGAGACCGGGAGGACGACCACCTCGAGCTTCAGCTCGACGGTCGCGAGATCGGGCGCGAGATCCGCGGGCCCGCTCGCCGCCGCGCCGCGGGCGTCCGTCGTGCTCATGGCAGCCTCCTCGGGTCGCAGGGTGGCGTGGGTGTCACCGGTGAGCACCGGCGCCGCCCACCGTCGGGGGCCGGACCCGGCGCGGATAGGGCCGTCCGGCACTGCGTCAGCGGGTCCGTCGCTCCTGCAACATCACCGGAGTCCGTGACGACCTGTTCCCCGACGGAGCTGCGCGCGTCGTCCGTCCGGGGTGAGGGGCGCCGCGGCGACCGCGTGCAGGATCGCGGTGCGGCGACGGGAGGAACCCATGCGGACCCTGCTCAACATCATCTGGCTCCTGCTGTGCGGGATCTGGCTCGCGCTCGGCTACGTGATCGCCGGGATCGTCTGCTGCGTGCTGATCGTGACGATCCCGTTCGGCCTGGCGTCGTTCCGCATCGCCGACTTCGCGCTGTGGCCCTTCGGCCGCGAGCTGGTGCGGCGGCACGACGCGGGGGCGCCCTCGGCCATCGGCAACGTCGTCTGGATCATCTTCGCCGGGTGGTGGCTGGCGATCGCGCACCTCGCCACCGCGGTGGCGCTGGCCGTCACGATCATCGGGATCCCGCTGGCCCTGGCGAACCTCAAGCTGATCCCGGTGTCGCTTGTCCCCCTCGGCCGGGTGATCGTCGACAGCCGGTCGGCGCAGGCCACCGCCCCCTGAGCGGCGCGCGGCGGTCCGCAGCCGAGGTGTGACCGGGAGCAGGCGGGCTCGGTACGGTCGGGCGATGGCGGACCTGGGCTCGACGGCGAGGGCGGGGGCGGGCGCGCGGGAGGTCGCGGCGCGGATGGCCGAGGTCGCCGCCGCGTGGGTCGAGTCCCTCGATGCGGCGCAGCGGGCCACGGCGAGCGGGCCCGCGCCCACCGCGCACGAGGAGATCGACGCGGAGCGGCGGCGCTGGTTCTACACGCCCACCGACCACGGCGGCCTGACGATGCACCAGCAGCGGCCCGCCCAGCAGCGGGCGGCGATGCGGCTCGTCGCATCGGGCCTGTCGACCCCGGCCTACGTCACGGTGGCCACGGTGATGGGCCTGGAGAACGTGCTCGACCACACCGAGGGGTTCATGGCCCGCTTCGACCGCGAACGCGGCCGCGACCCCGGGATGTTCTACCTGCGGGTGTTCGGCGATCCCGGCGGAGCGGGGCCCTGGGGGTGGCGCTTCGGCGGGCACCACGTCTCGCTGAACAACCTGGTGGTCGACGGTGTGCTGGTCGCCTGCACGCCGTGCTTCCTCGGGGCCGACCCGGCCCGCTCCGCGCTGCTCGGCGGGGCCGAGCTGCGCCCGCTCGCCGGCGTCGAGGACCCGGCGCGGGAGCTGGTCCGGTCGCTGCGCCCGGAGCTCGCCGCCCGGGCGACGCTGCTGCCGCGGGCGCCGTCGGACATCGTCGCGGGCAACCGCACCCGGGTCTCCGAGGGCGATCGGGTGATCCCCCTCGCGGGCATCTGGCGCGGCCGGTTCGCCGACGACGACGAGCAGCGGCGCCTGCAGGCCGCCAGCGACGCCATCAACGAGGCCAGCGGGCTCGACGGCGCCGACCACGACGCCGTCGCGATCACCACCGCCCCGAAGGGCCTCCCCGCCGCCGAGCTCGACGCCGGCCAGCGGGAGCTGCTCCGGAGGCTGCTCGGCACCTACCTCGACCGGGTCCCCGCGGAGGTCTCGCCGCTCGCGCGGTACGACGACGACCACGCGCTCGACCAGGTGCACGTCGCGTGGGCGGGGTCCACCGCCCCCGGCGAGCCGCACTACTACCGGCTGCAGGGCCCGCGGCTGCTCGTCGAGTGGGACAACACCCAGCGCGGGGCCAACCACGCCCACTCCGTCTGGCGGGACCCGACCACGGACTTCGGCATCGACGTCCTCGCCGCGCACCTGGCCCGGGACCACGGCGGAGGGGTCAGCCCGCCGACGTGAGGATCACGGTCGAGCCGCTCACGGACGCGCACACCCCGGACGAGGCGCTGACGGAGGCCCAGGGGGTGCCGAAGGCGTCGACGTCGAACTCGACGTCCACGTGTCCGGCGCCCGTGCCGGCCGCGAGCCCGAGGCGCACGTCGGCCTTGTTCTCCCGGCCGAAACGGTGGCCGACCTCGAAGTCCCACACCTCGTCGGTGTGCAGGACCGCGCCGACCCGCGGCCGGCTCTCCCACTCGCCGGACCCGTAGGCCACGATCTCCAGGTCCCGGCGGGGGGCGAGGTTCAGGATCCGGAAGCGGCGCGGGTAGCCGGTGTCCTCGGGGGCCTCGAGCGTGGCGGTCATGGCGGGTGTCCTCTCGTGGGTCGGTTCGGCGACGACCCGACCGTCCCGCGGGGCGTGGCCCGGTCCCATCCGTCGGCCGCCCGAGCGGTCGCCCGACGCGTCCGTCGGTCGATCGGTGGACCTGCCGCCCTCCCCGCACGCGGGCAGCTCCGAACGCCGGCGGCCCGGACAGCGGCAGCCCCTGACGCCGGCGGCCCCTAACGCCGGCGGACCCGGACGCGAGCGGCCGGGTGGATCCCCTGCTCGGAGCGGAGGCGGGACATGACCGGCGCCCACGACATCCCCGGGACCTCGTCCCCGGCCGACGTACTCGCGGAGGCGCGCCGACGCGCCGACGAGGTCGCGCACCTCGGCGTCTTCCTCGCCGTGGCGGACCGGCCCGACGGGCGAGCGGACGGCGCGGCGGGGCCGCTCGGCGGTGTCCCGGTCGCGGTGAAGGACAACATCGACACCGCCGACCTCCCCACCACCGGCGCGACCGCGGCCCTCGCGGGCTCCCGGCCGGGGCGGGACCACCTCGCCGTGGCCCGGTTGCGCGCCGCGGGCGCGGTGGTGGTGGGCAAGACCAACCTGCACGAGCTCGCCTTCGGGATCACCTGCAACAACGCGCACACCGGGCCCGTCCGCAACCCGCACGACCCCGACCGGATCGCCGGCGGCTCCTCGGGCGGGTCCGCGGTCGCCGTCGCGACGGGCGTGGTGCCGGTCGCGCTGGGCAGCGACACCGGCGGCTCGATGCGCGTCCCCGCGGCCCACTGCGGCGTCGTCGGCTTCCGCCCCACGGTCGGCCGCTGGGGCTCGGGGCGGGTGGTGCCGCTCTCCCCGACCCGCGACACCGTCGGGGTGTTCGCCCGCACCGTCGCCGACGCCGCGCTCGTCGACCGCGTGGTCACCGACACCGGGCCCCGGGACGCGGGGCCGGGCCGACGGCTCCGGCTCAGCGTCCCGCGGACGGGGTTCTGGGAGGACCTGGACCCCGACGTCGCCCGCTGCGGGGCGGAGGTCCTCGACCGGCTCGCCGACGCCGGCGCCGAGCTCGTCGAGGTCGGCCTCGCCGCCCACGAGCTCGACGCGCGCTGCGGCTTCCCCATCGTGCTGTACGAGGTCGTCCGGGAGCTCCCCCGCTATCTCGCGAGCCTGCCCGGCCCGCAGCGGGACCTGTCCCTGGACGAGCTCGTCGGGCAGGTCGCCTCGCCCGACGTCCGGGCGCTCCTGGAGGGGGCGGCCGCCGACCCGGTCCCCGACGCCGCCTACCGGGACGCCCTCGCCGTGCGCGACCGGCTCCGGGAGGCGTACGCGACGGCGCTGCGCGGACCGGACGGGCAGCGGTTCGACGCCCTGGTGTACCCGACCGTGCCGCTGCCGCCCGCCCCGCTCGGCCACGACGCGACCACGCCGCACAACGGCCGGGACGTCCCGGTCTTCCTCACGAACGTCCGCAACACCGCGCCCGGCTCCGCGGCGGGGATGCCCGCGGTCTCGCTCCCGGCCGGCCGCTCCACCACCGGGCTGCCGATCGGGATCTCCCTCGAGGCGCTCCCGGGCGAGGACGCCGCGCTGCTCGCCGCCGCGCAGCGGGTCGAGGAGACGCTGCGCGGGAGCGGAGCAGGGACGGACCGGGGATGACCGCGTCGCGCGGCGGCCGGGGTCAGCTCCGGAACAGGCCGCCTGCCCGCTGCCTCAGCGCGCGCATCGCGCGGTCCCGCAGCTCGTCGGCGGCCTTGATGCCCGTCTGCACGAACGGGACGAGATCCCGGACCAGGTCCATGACCGCGCCCACGACCTCCTCCCGCCGCGGCGTCTGCGAGACCCACGCCCTCGGCATCAGCGCCACGTCGTCCACCTCCTCGGCTCCGCGAAGGTGCAGTCAACCCCGGGAGGCACCCCGGGCGCCATCCCTGCGCACCGTTGCTCCCGGAGTTCAGCGCGACGTCGGGTCGGCCCCTTCTCGCGTCCGGGGTCCGGATCGCTCCCGGCCGACGGCGGGGGCTGCCACACTGGTCCGCTCGACGGCGAGGCCCGTGCGGACGGGCGGCGGGTGGTGAGGGGCATGGCGGAGGAGCGTCCCGAGCCCGAGCGCCCGACCCCCGTCGCGCAGGTGTCCCCGTGAGCATCACGGACGCCCACGGCACGGCCCTGCAGCGGCTCGCGGTCGCGCTGCTCGGCGCCGTCGCCCCGGAGGCGATCGGCCGGGTCGCGGTCACGGTCTCGGTCGAGCTGCTCGAGGCCGACGCCGGGATCCTCTACGAGCGCGCCGATCCCGGCACGCTCACCTCCCTGTTCTGCACGGGGTGGCCTGAGGAGGTCGAGGGCCCCTACCGGCGTCTGCGGCTGCGGCGGGGCCGTCCGCTCTCCGACGCCGTGCTCGGCGGCTCCGCGGTGTGGCTCGAGAGCGCGCAGGACTGGCGCGCCCGCTACCCCGAGATGGCGCCGATCGGGACGGCGGGCGACCGCGAGGCGACGGCCTGCCTGCCGCTGCGCGTCGAGGACCGCGACCTCGGCGCGATCGTCTTCAGCTTCGACGCCCCGCACACCTTCCCGCCGCAGGAGCGGGCCTATCTCGAGGCCGTCGCCGCGCTGTGCGCGCAGGCGCTGGACCGCGCCCGGCTGCTGGTGGTCGAGCGGCACGCCCGCGCCGAGGCCGAGCGGCAACGCGACCGCATGGAGTTCCTCGCGCGCACGGCCCGGCTCATGGAAGCACCGCTGTCGGTGGAGGAACGGCTGCAGCGGCTGGCCGACCTCGTGGTGCCCGAGCTGGCGGACTGGTGCGCGGTGCACCTGGTGCGCGGGGACGAGGTGGAGCAGATCACCGTCGCGCACGACGACCCCGCGCGGGTCGACTTCGTGCGGCGGCTGCAGGAGCGCTACCCACCCGACCGGGCGGCCCCGGGCAGCGCGGTCGAGGTCAGCCGCAGCGGCCGGCCGGCGTTCTTCCCCGACATCCCCGACGAGCTCCTCGTCGCCGGGGCCGTCGACGGGGAGCACCTGGAGCTGATCCGGTCGATCGGGCTGCGCTCGGCGGTGGTCGTGCCGCTGGTGGTGCGCGGGCGCAGCCTCGGCGCGCTCACCCTCGTGCACGCGGAGACCGGCCGGCGGTTCGACGAGCTCGACCTCGCCTTCGCCCAGCGCCTGGCCGGGACCGCGGCCGTCGCGCTGGACAACGCGTGGCACTACGAGCAGCAGCGGCGCATCGCGCACACCCTGCAGGCGGCGCTGCTGCCGACGGTCCTGCCCCACGCGCCGGGGCTGCGGCTGGCGGCGCGCTACCGGCCGCAGACCGACGAGCGCAGCGAGGTCCAGGTGGGCGGCGACCTGTACGACGTCGTCGCCGCCCCGGAGCCCGGCCGGTGGGCCGCGCTGGTCGCCGACGTCTGCGGCAAGGGCCCGGACGCCGCCGCCCTCACGGCGCTGATCCGGCACACCGTGCGGGCCGAGGTCGCGCACGGCCTCGGCCCGGTGGAGGCGCTGCACCGGCTCAACCACGCGATGCTGCGCGAGGCCCGGCGGGACGCGCGGTTCGCGACCGCGGCGCACGCGCACCTCGACGTCGAGGCGGACGGCGGGGCCGCGGTGACGCTGGTCGGGGCGGGGCACCCCCCGGCGCTGGTGCGCCGCACGGGGACCGGCGGGGCAGGCGTCGAGGCGAAGGTCGAGGTCGTGCCCACCTCGGGGACCGTGCTCGGCGTGTTCCCCGATCTCGTGCTGCGCGAGACGACGCTCCGGCTGGACCCGGGGGACATACTGGTGCTGTACACCGACGGGGTGACGGAGGCCAGAGGCGTGGACGGCTTCTACGGCGTGGAGCGCGCGGCGGCGCTGGTCGGCGCCGCCGGCCCGTGGACCGCCGACACCCTCGCCGACGCGCTGCTCGCCGACGTCGTGGCCTTCCAACAGGGGGCGCTGCGGGACGACGTGGCGCTGCTCGTGGTCGAGGCGGCACCGTGAACGCGGCCCCCGGCACCGTCGAGGTCGCGCTCGACGGGGAGCTGGACATCGCCACCTTCGCCCGGGCGCTGCGCCGGCTCGAGGAGGCCGAGCGGGACGCACCGGGGCTGCTCGTCCTCGACCTCTCGCGCCTCGAGTTCGTCGACTCCTCCGGGGTGCGGCTCGTCCTGCTCGCCGAGCAGCGGGCCCGTGCCGAGGGCCGCCGGGTCGCGGTTCGGCTGGGCACGGGGCCCGCCCTGCGCGTGTTCGAGGCCCTCGGCCTGGTGGACAAGCTGGAGGTGCTCCCGCCGCCCCCGGTCGCCGAGCCCGCACCCTGACGGCACCGACCACGACCCGGGAGCAGCGATGACCCGGCACCACCGCACACCGACGGGCAACACGAGGTCGCTGGAGGCCGAGATCGTCCGGGACCTCCGGGCGACGACCTCCTACAGCTCCTACCTGTGCCTGGACCGTCTGCTCGACGCCCAGCACCCGCGCAGCGAGCCGCCGCACCACGACGAGATGCTGTTCATCATCCAGCACCAGACCTCGGAGCTGTGGCTCAAGCTGGTCCTGCACGAGCTGCGCGCCGCGATGCGCAACATCGCGGCGGACGACCTCGCCCTCGCCCTCAAGCAGCTCGCCCGGATCAAGCACGTGCAGCGCACGCTCACCGACCAGTGGTCCGTGCTCGCCACCCTGACCCCCGCCGAGTACGCCGAGTTCCGCCCGGTGCTCGGACGGTCGTCGGGCTTCCAGTCCCACCAGTACCGGGCGGTGGAGTTCGCCCTCGGCAACAAGAACGCCGAGATCATCGAGGTGTTCGGGCACGACCCGCCCGCCCGGGCGCTGCTGCGGGAGCTGCTCGAGGCGCCGAGCCTCTACGACGAGTTCCTCCGCTACCTCGCCCGGCACGGCCACGCGGTCCCGGTGCACCTCCTCGAGCGCGACGTCCGCCGCGCACACACCTTCGACGAAGGCCTGGTCGAGGTGTTCCGCCAGGTCTACGAGGCGCCGCACGACCACTGGGCCGAGTACGAGACGTGCGAGGAGCTGGTCGACATCGAGGAGAACTTCCAGCTGTGGCGCTTCCGCCACCTCAAGACCGTCGAACGGACGATCGGGTTCAAGCGGGGCACGGGCGGGTCGAGCGGGGTCGCGTTCCTGCGGGAGGCCCTGTCGTTGACCTTCTTCCCCGAGCTCTACGCGGTCCGCACCGAGATCGGGCACTGACGCCGTGGCCCCGGTGACGGACGTCCACACCCACTACGTCCCGCGGGGCTGGCCCGCCCTGCCCGGTACCGGCGCCCGGCCGTCGCTGCGGGTCGACGGACCCACCACCGCGACGATCATGCTCGGCGAGCGCCCGTTCCGGCGGATCACGGACTCGGCCTGGAACGCCGACGTGCGGCTGGCCGACATGGCCGCGCACGGCGTGGACCGGCAGGTCCTCTCCCCCACCCCGGTGTTCTTCTCCTACGACCAGGAGGCCGACGCCGCGGCCCGCACCGCCGCCGTCCTCAACGACCTGGCGCTGGGAATCGCGGCCGAGGCCCCCGGCCGGTTGCTGCCCTTCTGCCAGGTCCCCCTCCAGGACACCGACGCCGCGTGCCGGGAGCTGGACCGCGCCGTCGCCGCCGGGCACGTCGGCGTCGAGATCGGCAACCACGTCGGCGACCGCGACCTCGACGACGTCGGGATCGTGACGTTCCTGCAGCACGCCGCCGCCCTCGGCGTCCCGGTGTTCGTGCACCCCTGGGACATGCCCGTGTCGCTGCGGACCTCGCGCTGGATGGCGCAGTGGCTGGCCGGGATGCCGGCCGAGACCCACCTGTCGCTGCTGGCGATGGTGCTGGGCGGGGTGTTCGACGAGATCGGCCCCGAGCTGCGGATCTGCTTCGCCCACGGCGGCGGCTCGTTCCCCTTCTGGATCGGCCGGATGGACAACGCCTGGCGGGAGCGGCACGACGTCGTGGGCACGTCGGCGCTGCCGCCCTCGGGCTACCTGGACCGCTTCCACGTCGACTCGGTGGTGTTCGACGAGCGGGCGCTGCGGCTGCTGGTCGACACCGTGGGTACCGAGCGGGTCCTGCTCGGCACCGACTACCCGTACCCGCTCGGCGAGCAGGCCCCGGGTTCGCTGATCCGCGGCGCCGCCTTCCTGACCGACGCCCAGCGGGACCTGCTGCTGGGCGGCAACGCCGAGGCGTTCCTCGGCCTGCGCGCGGCCGGCGGGGCGGCCCCGTGAGCGACCCCGCGAGCGACCCCGTGGGCACCCCGGTGGGCACCGTGCTGCGGCCGGCCGGCGAGGCGCACGCCCTGCACCTCGACGCCGTCGACCCGCTCCCCGCGCGGCGCGCCGACTTCCACCTGCCGCCGGCCACCGCGGGCGGCCACGCCGAGGTCGCCTACCTGGCGGGCAACTCCCTGGGCCTGCAACCGCGCGCCACCCGGGCGGCGCTCGAGCAGGAGCTGGCGGACTGGGCCCGGCTGGGCGTCGAGGGCCATGTCGAGGCCGCGCGGCCGTGGAAGCCCTATCACGAGTTCCTGCGCGGGGGCGCCGCCCGGCTCGTCGGCGCCCTGCCGGCCGAGACCGTCGTCATGAACTCGCTGACGGTCAACCTGCACCTGATGATGATCAGCTTCTACCGGCCCACCCCGGAGCGGTACGCGATCGTCGTCGAGGACAGCACCTTCCCCTCGGACTCCTACGCCGTGCAGAGCCAGGCCCGGCTGCACGGGCTCGACCCGGCCGAGGCCGTGATCCGGCTCCGCCCGCGCCCGGGGGAGGACTGCCTGCGCACCGAGGACGTGCGGGACTTCCTGCGGACGGAGGGCCACCGGGTCGCGCTGGTGCTCTTCGGCGGGGTCAACTACCTCACCGGCGAGCTGATGGACATTCCTACGATCACCGCGGCGGGCCGGGCGGCGGGCGCCGTCGTCGGCTGGGACCTGGCGCACGCGGTCGGCAACGTCCCGCTGCGGCTGCACGAGTGGGGCGTCGACTGGGCCGCCTGGTGCCACTACAAGTACGTCAACGCGGGGCCGGGCGCGGTCGCCGGCTGCTTCGTGCACGAGCGGCACCTCGCCGACCGGAGCCTGCCGAAGCTGCAGGGCTGGTGGAGCAGCGACCCCGCCACCCGGTTCGCGATGGGCCCGGACGTCGACCCGGTCGACACCGCGGACGCGTGGCAGCTGTCCAACCCACCCATCCTCGCGATGGCGCCGGTCCTGGTGTCCCTGCGCCTGTTCGACGAGATCGGGATGGCGGCCCTGCGCGAGCGCAGCCTCCGGCTCACCGGGTACCTCGCCGCGCTGCTGGCCGCGGTCTGCGCGGAGCAACCGGCGCGGGTGATCACCCCCGCCGACCCGGAGCGCCGGGGCTGCCAGCTGTCGGTGCGGGTCTGCGGCGTCGCGGCCGAGGAGGTCTGCGCGCGGCTCCGCCACGAGCACGGGGTGATCGCGGACGCGCGCCCGCCGGACGTCGTCCGCTTCGCGCCGGTGCCACTCTACTGCACCCACCACGACGCCTGGCGGGCCGCGACCGCGCTGGCCGCGGTCCTCGCGTCGGCCGCCGGGAGGACGCACGATGGCTGAGCCGACGTGGGCCGGGGCGCCGGTCGAGCGGGTCGCCGTGGTCGGGGCCGGGCTCGCCGGGTGCCTGCTCGCCGCCTTCCTGGGCCGGCGCGGCATCGGCGTCGACCTCTACGAGCGGCGCGCCGACCCGCGCACCGCCGGCGCCGAGCGCGGCCGCTCCATCAACCTCGCGATCTCCGCCCGCGGGCTCGACGCGCTCGACCGGGTGGGGCTCGCCGACCAGGCGCTGGCCGAGGCTCTCCCGATGCGGGGCCGGACCCTGCACCCGGTGCGGGGGCCGCTGGGGTTCCAGTCCTACTCCGCGGACGGGACCCGGGCGATCAACTCGATCGGCCGGGCCCGGCTCAACCACGCCCTGCTGGACTGCGCCGAGAAGACGGCCGACGTCGCGCTGCACTTCGAGCACCGGCTCATCGCCGTCGACCCGGCCACCGGCGGGCTCACCTTCGCCGACGGCACCACCCGGCGGGCCGACGCCGTGATCGGGGCCGACGGTGTCTGGTCGGCCGTCCGCCGGTCGGTCCAGTTCACCGAGGGCTTCGACTTCCGGCAGGACTTCCTGCCGCACGGGTACAAGGAGCTCGCGATCCCGCCCACCCCGGCCGGGGACTTCGCGCTGGACCCGGGCTCGCTGCACATCTGGCCGCGCGGGTCGTCGATGATGATCGCGCTGCCGAACACCGACCGCTCCTTCACCTGCACGCTGTTCTGGCCGAAGGAGGGGCCCGGCGGGTTCGCCGCGCTGGACACCCCGGCGGCGGTGAGCGGGTACTTCGCCGCGCACTATCCCGACGCCGTGCCGCTGATGCCGACCCTCGCCGAGGACTTCCTGCACAACCCGGTCGGCTCGCTGGTCACGATCCGGTGCGCGCCCTGGGTGCGCGGCCGGGTCGCGCTGCTCGGCGACGCGGCGCACGCCATCGTCCCGTTCTTCGGGCAGGGCGCGAACTGCGCCTTCGAGGACTGCGTGGAGCTCGACCGCTGCCTCGACGAGACCGGCGGGGACCTGGCGGCGGCGCTGCCGCGCTACCAGGAGCGGCGCAAGGCGAACGCCGAGGCCATCGCGGACATGGCACTGGAGAACTTCGTCGAGATGAGCGACCGGGTGACCTCGCCGGTGTTCCGCTGGACCACGCGGGCCCGGCACGCCCTGGAGCGCGTCGTGCCGGGGTACGTGTCCCGCTACGAGCTCGTGTCCTTCACGACGCTGCCCTACGCCCGGATCGAGGGCCGCCTCCGCCGCCAGGACCGGATCGCCGCCGGGGTCCTCGCGGGTGCGGCCGGTGGCGTCGCCGCCGTGGTGTCGCGGAGGAGAGCCCGATCATGAGCGACGCCTACCTGGTCCCGGGCCGGGCCCGCCCGCGCGGCCGGTTCCCGCACGCCCGCCGGGCCGGCGACCTGCTCTACGTCTCGGGGACGAGCAGCCGGCTGCCGGACGGCTCCTTCGCCGGCGCCGAGGCCGACGAGACGGGCACCACCACTCTCGACATCCGCGTGCAGACCCGTGCCGTGATCGAGAACGTCCGCGAGATCCTGCGCGCCGCCGGCGCCGGGCTGGAGGACCTGGTCTCCGTCACGGCCTATCTCGTGAGCATGAACGACTTCGGCGGCTACAACGAGGTCTACGCCGAGTACTTCGACGAGACCGGCCCGGCGCGCACGACCGTCGCCGTGCACCAGCTCCCCCATCCCCACCTGCTGATCGAGATCTCCGCCGTGGCGTACCGCCCCGTCCCGGGGCCCGTCCGAAGAGAGGACACATGACCGAGATCAGCGCGCCCGTCCGGTTCGACGGCTGGCTCGACGAGCACCGCCACCTGCTGCGGCCGCCGGTGGGCAACAAGCAGCTGCACGAGGGGGCCCAGGACCTGATCGTGATGGTCGTCGGCGGGCCCAACCAGCGGCAGGACTACCACGTCGACCCCTACGAGGAGTGGTTCTTCCAGATCACGGGCGACATCGAGGTGCACCTGGTCACGGACGAGGGCCCGCGCACGGTGCACATCCGGGAGGGCGAGGCGTGGCTGCTCCCGGCCGGCGTCCCGCACTCCCCGCAGCGGCCGCAGGAGGGCTCGATCGGCCTGGTCGTTGAACAGGTCCGCAAGGCCGGGACGCTCGAGAAGTTCCAGTGGTACGCCCACACCGCGGACTCGGCGACCCTGGTGCACGAGGTCGAGCTGCAGGTCACCGACATCCGGGCCGACCTGCCGCCGGTGTTCGCCGAGTTCTACGAGCACACCCTGCCCACGCTGCGCGACGCCGACGGCGCACCGCTGTCCCGGGAGGCCCTGTCCCCGGTCCGCACCGCCGCCGGGCGGCCCGCGCACGCCGAGCCGGCGGGGACCACCTGAGGTGGGCGATCCGGCCGGACCCGGCCCGCGACGAGGGTTCAGAGCGCCGCCGAGGGGGAAGACCGGGGCCGGTGGTGCGGCCGGAGGACCACCGGGTTGTTGAGCCGACAGCAACTGGAGCGGGGCCGATGCTCGAGCAGGTCAGTGCGACCACGACACAGCCGACCGCCGGTCTCCCGCCGGGCAGACCGGGCTTCACCGTGACGGCGAACGCCATCGCGTGGCGGCTGGTCGCCGACGGCGCGGCCGCACCCCCGTCCGACCAGGTCCGCAGCCTGCTCGCGGAGTGGCTGCGGACCGCCGACTGGCCGAACACCCAGTCCGCGCTGATCGGGAAGGCCGTGACCGAGGCCGTCCTCGCGCTGCACCGGTGCCGGGGCCCCCTGCCCACGGGGTCGAGCGGCGGGCTGCGGATCGAGACGACCACGGTCCGCGAGGGCCGGACCCGCCGGCTGCGGATCGTCGTCGCCGACGGCTGCGGGGGTGGGAGCGCACCGGACGTGACCGGGCTGCGGGAGCTGGTGGACGACGTGACCGTCGGGCCGCCCGGCCTGCCGGAGTCCCTCGGCACGGACGGCGCGACCCCGGGCACGGCCATCACGATGACGACCCACGCCGTACCGCAGTGGTGAGCCCCGCGGCGCACGCCGCGCCGGGACGGAGGTAATCCTCGCGAGATCGGTTCCGAGCAGGGCCGCATGATCCCGTGGCTGGCCGACGTCCCCCTCGCGCTGCTCACGGCCGCGATCTTCCTGTCGGTGTACCTGGCCGCGGCCCTCGTCCTCGCGGTCCTGCTGCTGGTGCGGCGCAGCGGTCGCGGGGCCGCGCTGGGTCCGCTGAGCCCCGGGCTGCTCTCCCCGATGGGGTTGATCTTCGGTCTGCTGGTCGGGTTCCTCGTCGCGGACGTCTGGGCCGACCGCGGCCAGGCGGCGAGCGCGGTCGGCGAGGAGGCGAGCGCGCTGCGCGACGTCGACCTGCTCAGCGGCGCGTTCCCCACCGCGCAGCCGCGGATCCGGCAGCTGCTCCGGGACCAGATCGACGCGTACGTCTCCGCGGAATGGCCGCAGATGTCCGGTGGCCGGGCCACGCTGACCGTCGCCCCCGCCGGGCTCGTCGAGGTGCAGCGCGTCGTGCTGGACCTGCCCGTCGACACCGAGGGACGACGGGTGGCGCAGGACCGTCTCGTCACCGCGGTGGACCGCGCGCTGGAGGCCCGCCGCACCCGCCTGGCGCTGAGCACCTCCGTCATCGACCCGCTCCGGCTGATCGCGCTGTACCTGGTGGCGGTGACGACCCTCGCCGCGATGGCGTGCGTCCAGGCCGACCGGCTGCGCCGGGCGGCGACCGCCCTCGCCCTGCTCGCGACCGCCATGGCGATCGCCCTGACGCTGCTGGTCGCCCAGGGCGCCCCGTTCACGGGCTACTTCGCGATCCCGCCGGATCTGCTGGTCCAGGTGCGCCCGGCGCCGTGACGGCGGGTCCCGGGGCGCCGGGCCGTGTCCGGCTCGGGGCCGAACACCGCGCGCCGCCGGGACCTTCGTCGCTGGCGACGGCGGCGGCACCGGTCGAGCCTGGACGCACCCACGCCGTCCGCGACCCGCCCCGAGGAGTCCCGATGACCGCCCCCATGACCGCACCACACGCCGGGCCCGGGCCCACGGCCGAACGCAACGGCGTCACGGTCGGCGTCGACGGCACGGACGCGGGCATCCGGGCGGCGTGCTGGGGCGCCGCCGAGGCCGCCGCCCGGAACGCCACGCTCACGCTCCTGCACGCCGCCCCCTACGCGGTGGGATCGACCGGGCCGCTGCACGCGCACGCCTTCCGGATCCTCGCGCGGGCCTCCGCGGCCGCCCGCCGGCACGCCCCGCAGGTCCCGGTCCGCACGGTGCTGCTCGAGGAGGAGCCGCACGCCGCCCTCCTCGCGGCCTCACGGGAGACCGGCCGGCTCGGCGGGCTGCTCGTCGTCGGGCTCGCCTACACGGGTCGGCCGACGGACGCGCTGGTCGGGTCGCTCGCCCTGGACCTCGCCTCCCGGGCCCGCGGTCCGGTCGTCGTCGTGCCCCGGCAGCGGACGGCCACCGGCCCGGTCGTGGCGGCCGTGGGCGTACCCGCCGCCGACGTCGCCGTGGTCGCCCAGGCCCACCGGGCGGCGGCCCGGCGCGGCGTGCCCCTCGAGATCCTCCACGCCGCCCGCAGGCCGGCCGAGGCCGAGGAGGCGCGGGCCGCGCTCGAGCGCCTGCTGCGCCCGCCGGCCGAGGCGGAGCCCGGGGTCACCGCGACGCTGCGCGTGGTGTCCGAGCGGCCCTACGAGGCCGTGGTCCAGTGCTCGGACCGGGCGAGCCTGCTCGTCGTCGGCGTGGGCCGGGGTCGCCGGCACCTGCTCGGCTCGACCACCCGCACGGCGATCCGGCTCGCCGGCTGCCCGGTGCTCGTCGCCGTCCCCGAACCGGAACGGGCCGGGGCGCAGTAGGGCGGATCAACGCACCCGCCGGCCGGTCTCCGCGCAGCTGTACCCGCCGAGGGCCTCGACCGCGGCCCTGAAGTCCTCGCGGTCCAGCAGCGCCCACAGCGGTGCGGTCAGCGGGTCGGACAGCGCGTCCGTCCGCACGACCAGGTCGTAGGGCTCCTCCGCCACCGGGACGAAGTCCAGCCCGAACGCCCGTGCGGCCGCCAGGATGCCCAGCCCGGCGTCGACGCGCCCGGCGGCCACCGCGGCGGCCACGGCGAGGTGCGTGTGCTCCTCCCGCGAGTAGCCCGACACCGCCGCCGGGTCGATGCCGTGCCCGGCCAGCTGCTGGTCGAGCAGGACCCGGGTGCCCGCGCCGCGCTGCCGGTTGACGTACCGCAGGCCCGGGCGGGTCAGGTCCGCGATCCCCCGGATCGCCAGCGGGTTGCCCGGCGCCACGATCAGGCCCTGCTCGCGGTGGACCAGCCGGATCACGGCCACGTCGGTCTCCGGGCCGAGCAGCCGGTCGAGGTAGGGCAGCGTGTACTCGCCGGTCGCGGGATCCAGCAGGTGCGAGCCGGCGAGGTGGCACAGCCCGTCGCGCAGCGCGACGAGCCCGCCGAGCGAGCCGACGTTCGACGAGGCCAGCGTGATCAACGGGTCCGCGGCGCGCAGCCGGGAGGCGGCCAGGTCGAGCACGAGATCGTGGGAGCCGATCACCACCATGGTCCGGTCGATCTCGCCCGGCCCCCGCAGCAGCTCGACGCGCACCCGCTCCCCGGCGTGGTGACCCTCGACCCCCGAGGGCACCATCAGCAGGCCGTCGGCGCGCACCAGCGAGGTGAGCACCCCGGCGCCGCGCGGCAGCGGGGTGGCCACGATCTCGCCCCGGACCCGGCCCAGCCGGACCCGCACCCAGTCGTCCATGCCGATCGCGCTGGGCAGCTTGCGGGCCAGCCGCGCGGTCGTCGTCGGGCGTTCGGCCGGGGCGGCCCCCTCCAGCCCGGCCAGCATCGGCGCGGCGAAGATCTCGAAGGTGAGCGCGGCGGAGACGGGGTAGCCGGGCGCCCCGAGCACGGGTGTCGCGGGCTCGCCGGCGACCGTGCCCAGCACCACCGGGTGGCCCGGCCGCACCGCGACGCCGTGCACCGCCAGCGTGCCCGCCTCCGCCACGACCCGTGCGGTGTAGTCGTCGCGGCCCGCGCTCGACCCGGCGATCAGGACGACCAGGTCGGCGTCGCCCGCGGCGGCGCGCAGCGCGGCGCCGATCTCGGCCGGGTCGTCGCGCACGATCTCGGTCACCCGCGCCGTGCACCCGATCTCGCGCGCCTGGGCCGCGAGCATGAGCGAGTTGGTGTCGAGGATCTCCCCGGGCGCGGGCTCGGTGCCGATCGGCCGGATCTCGTCCCCGGTGGGCACGACGACCACGACCGGCGCGCGCCGGACGTCGAGCTCGGTCACCCCCGCGGCGGCACAGGCGGCGACGTCCACGGCGCGGAGCCGGTGGCCCTCCGGGAGCAGCAGCTCGGCGGCGCTGATGTCCTCGCCGATCGAGCGGACGTGCTGGTAGGGCGCCACCGCCGCGCGCAGCTCGGCGCCCCCGTCGGCGGTGCGGTGCACGTTCTCCCGCATGACGACGGCGTCGTAGCCGGCGGGCAGCGGGTCGCCGGTGTCCACCACCTCGAACCGGTCCGGGTCGAGCACGACCGGGGTCGTCTCGGCCGCGCCGACGGTGTCGTCCGCGCGGACCGCGATGCCGTCCATGGCCGCGGAGTCGAAGGCGGGCGACGAGCGCCGCGCCCAGACCGGCTGCGCGGTCACCCGCCCGACGGCCTCGGCCACCCCGACCCGGACCACCTCGACGCGGGGCGGGCAGCCGGCGGCGGCGCGCGCCTCGGCCCAGGCGGCCAGCGCGAGGTCCGCGGGAACGTCCGAGAGATAGGGGCTGCGCGCGGTCATCGGTCCAGGATGCTCACCGGTAGAGCGTGACCTCGACCTCGGTCCCGGCGTCCAGCCCCGTCGCGGGTTCGGGCACGACGACGTACCCGTCCGCCCGGGTGAGCACCGACAGCAGGGCGGACGGCCCGAACAGCGGCTCGGCCGCCCTGCCGTCGGTGCCGTCGACGAGCCGCACCTGCACGACGTCCAGCCGGCCCGCGGCCGACGCCAGGTTCCGCGCCAGCCGCGCCCGCCGGGCGGGTTCGGGCGGCGGGTCCTCGCACCCGGCCAGCCGCCACACCAGCGGGACCCCGACCAGGCGGAAGACGACCAGCGCGGAGAGCGGGTTGCCGGGCAGCCCGAGCACCGGGACGCCCCCGCACTCCGCGAGCAGCGTCGGCTTGCCCGGCTTGATCGCCAGGCCGTGGCACCACACCGTGCCGAGCGCGGCCACCGCCCCGGCGGTCTCGTCCCGAGCCCCGACCGAGGACCCGGCCGAGATCACCACCAGGTCGGCGTCGACCAGCGCCTCCGTCAGCCGCTCCCGCAGCGCCCCCGGCTCGTCGGTCACGATCCCGGCCTGCACCGGCTCGCCGCCGGCGTCGGCGACCAGGCCGGCCAGGGCCGACGCGGTGGCGTCGCGCACCTGCCCGGCGGTGAGCTGCGCGGTGTCCGGGGGCACCACCTCGTCGCCGGTCGAGATGATCGCCACCCGCGGCCGGGCGTGCGCGGCGACGCTGGTGACCCCGGCCGCCGCGAGCATGCCGAGGTCGGGCGCGCGCAGGGGGCGCCCGGCGGGGACCAGGGCCGTACCGGCGGCGACGTCCTCGTCGGCCCGCACCACCCCGCCGCCGGGCGCGACGGGCCGGGTCACCTCGACACAGCCCGGCAGGGTCTCGGCGGTGAACTCGACCATCACGACGGCGTCCGCCCCCTCGGGCAGCACCCCGCCGGTGGGCACGGCGACACAGCCGCCGGGTCGCACCGCCACCTCCGGCGCGGCCCCCATCCGCACCGCCCCGAGCAGGTCGAGGTAGCTCGGCAGGCCGTCGGAGGCGCCGTAGGTGTCCGCGGCCCGCACCGCGTACCCGTCGACGGTGGAGCGTGCGAAGCCGGGCAGCGGGGCCGGGGCGACGACGTCCTCGGCCGGCACCCGGTGCAGCGCGGCCGCGAGCCCCACCGACTCGGCCTTGGTCCGCCGGGCGGGCCGGAACTCCGCCAGGGCCTCCGCCACCGTGCGGGCGGTGAAGAACTCCCGGCCGCTCACCGGTCCGGCTGTCCCGTCTCCCCTTCCGGCCGGGGTTGGTCGCGGGCCGCCGCGCCGCCCTTGTCCAGGCCCAGGACCGACACCACCGGGCCGAGCGCCACCTGCCCCAGCCCGCAGATCGAGGTCTTGCGCATGGCCTCCTCGAGCCGCAGCAGCTCGGCGCGGCGGCCCTCGTCGAGCGGCGCGCCGGCGTCGAGCACCTCCCGCAGCAGCCCGTGCGCCTTCGTCGACCCGACCCGGCACGGCACGCACTTGCCGCACGACTCGTTGCGGAAGAAGCGCAGCACGTTGGTCGAGGCGGCGAGCAGGTCCGTGCCCTCGGCGAGCACCACCAGCGCCCCGGAGCCGAGCATCGTGCCGGCCTCGGCGAGCGGCCCGAAGTCCAGCGCCAGGTCGAGCCGGTCCGGCCCGATGAAGTTCGACGACGCCCCGCCGGGCTGGACCGCCCCGACCCGGACCCCGTCGCGGACACCGCCGGCCTGCTCGATCAGCTCACGGACGGTGGTCCCCATCGGCACGCAGTACACCCCGGGCCGCGCGACGTGGCCGGAGACGGCGAAGAACTTCCAGCCGACGGACTCCCCCACGCCCTGCTCGGCCCACCAGTCCGCGCCGCGCTGCAGGATCACCGGGACATCCGCGAAGGTCTCCACGGAGTTCATCAGGGTGGGCCGGCCGTGCAGCCCGTAGTTGCCGGGGAAGGGCGGCTTGTTGCGCGGCTCCCCGCGATGGCCCTCCATGCACTCCAGCAGGGCCGTCTCCTCGCCGAGGATGTAGCCGCCGGGCGAGACGAACACGTCGAGCTGCAGCCGCCGGCCACTGCCGCAGGCGTCCGGGCCGATCACCCCGGCCTCGCGCAACGCCTCGATCTCCGCGCGCAGCACGTGCTCCTCGGGGCCGTACTCGTGCCGGATGAACACCCAGCCCTGCTCGGCCCCGACCACGGCCATGCCCAGCAGCAACCCCTCCAGCACCAGGTGCGGCTGGTCGGCCAGGATCTGCCGGTCCTTGAACGTGCCCGGCTCGGACTCGTCGGCGTTGCAGATCGCGTAGGTCACCCCGCCCGGCTCGGCGCCACGGACCAGCTCCCACTTCTTGCCGGTGGGGAACCCGGCGCCGCCCATACCGCGCAGCCCGGAGGCCGACAGCGTGGCCACGACCTCGTCCGGGTCGAGCTCGCCGGCCAGCAGCGCCCGCAGGGACCGGTAGCGCTCCGCCACACCCGAGCCGGCCGGGTACGGGTCGTTGGGCCACGGCCCGCGGCGGCCCGACGGCGTCGGCGCGGCCCGGCCGACCCCGGTCGACCGGGCGGCCGCGACCAGCCCGTCGACCTCCGACACCGGCCCGGGCCGCTCGTTGACGGCGGCGGCCGGGGCGACGTCGCACCGGCCCAGGCAGGAGACCTCGACCAGCTCGACGTCGGCCGCCTCGCCGAAGCGTTCGCGCAGCTCCGCGAGGCGTTCCTCGCCGCCGGCCAGCCAGCAGGACAGGTCGTGGCAGACGTGCAGCGCCACGGCGGTGGGCGGCGTGGTGCGGAAGTGCGGGTAGAAGGAGATCAGGCCCTCGATCTCGTACCGCGGGCGCCGCACCTCCCGCGCCAGCTCCTCGAGCTCCGCCCGCGGCAGCCACCCGAGCCGCGCCTGGATGGCGTTGAGCGCGGGGATCAGGGAGGGCCCGGGGAACTTGCCCGCCCGGGCCTCCACCCCCGGTACCCGACGCGCGCGGGCCGCCGACGCCCGCTCCGAGCCGACCGTCATGCGCGCACTCCCACCGGCTCGACCTCCACGGCGCAGAACTTGAACTCCGGGATCTTGCCGAACGGGTCGATCTCGTCGATCGTCAGCAGGTTCGCCGCGGCCTCCCGGAAGTGGAACGGGATGAAGCAGTTGCCCAGCTGCTCGCGGTGCGAGATCCGCACCTGCAGCTCGATCACGCCGCGCCGGGACCGCACCCGGCACAGCTCCCCGTGCGCCAGCCCCCGGTCCGCCGCGTCCTTCGGGTGCAGGTACACCTCGGCGACGGGCGAGATGGTGTCGAGCGCGAACGAGCGGCGCGTCATCGAGCCGGTGTGCCAGTGCTCGAGCAGGCGGCCCGTGTTGAGCACCAGCGGGTACTCCGCGTCGGGCAGCTCCTTCGCCGGCAGCCACTCGGCCGGGACCAGGTGGGCCAGGCCGTCGTCGGTGTTGAAGCGCTCGTCGAACATGACGATCGTGCCGTCGGTGTGCTCGGGGTCGGCGTTCGGGTAGAGCTTGCCGGAGAGCCCGAGGTTGTCGTGGCGCAGGTTCGCGTAGGAGGGCATCAGGGCGACCATCTCGTCGAACACCTCGCTCGGCGAGGAGTACGCCCAGTCCAGGCCGATCCGGTTCGCCAGGTCCTGGATGACCTCCCAGTCCACCCGCGCCTGCCCCGGCGGGTCGAGCACCTTGCGGCCGAGCTGCACCCGGCGGTCGGTGTTGGTGTAGGTGCCGTCCTTCTCCAGGTACGACGACGCGGGCAGCACGACGTCGGCGAACTCGGCGGTCTCGGTGAGGAAGATGTCCTGCACGACCAGGAAGTCCAGCGCGGCCAGCGCCTTGCGCACCTTGTTGATGTTGGGGTCGGACAGGAACGGGTTCTCGCCGAGCATGTACATGCCCCGCACCCCGCCCGGCTCGAGCACCGAGCCGATGATCTCGGTGACCGTCAGGCCACGGTTCGGGTCGAGCTCCGTGCCCCACGCCTCCTCGAACCGGCGGCGCGGGCCGTCCTTGTCCACGCCCTGGTAGTCCGGATAGAACATCGGGATCAGGCCGGCGTCCGAGGCGCCCTGCACGTTGTTCTGCCCCCGCAGCGGGTGCAGGCCGGTGCCCGGGCGCCCGACGTTCCCGGTGATCGAGCACAGCGCGATGAGGCAGCGGGCGTTGTCCGTGCCCGTGGTGTGCTGGGAGATGCCCATCCCCCAGTAGACGACCGCGGCGCCCGCCTCGCCCCACACCCGCGCGACCTCGCGGATCAGGTCCGCGTCCACGCCGGTGATCTGCGCGGCCCGCTCGGGCGGGTAGTCCGCGACCGTCCGGGCCAGCTCCTCGTAGTTGGTGACCCGGGCGGCGACGAACTCCCGGTCGATCAGCCCGAGCCGGATCACCTCGTGCATGAGCGCGTTGTAGAACGCGACGTCCGTGCCCGGCTTGACCTGGCAGTGGTAGTCCGCGTGCTCGGCCACCGTGCTCGCCCGCGGGTCGACGTAGACGATCTTCGTGCCGCGCCGCCGGGCCTGCTTGAAGAACGAGCTGGCCACCGGGTGGTTGGCCGTCGGGTTGGAGCCGGTGATGATCACGACGTCGGCGTTGGCGACGTCGCCGTAGGTGGTCGACACCGCGCCGGAGCCGACGCCCTCGAACAGCGCGGCGACCGAGGAGGCGTGGCACAGCCGGGTGCAGTGGTCGACGTTGTTCGTGCCGAACCCGGCCCGGATCAGCTTCTGGAAGAGGTAGGCCTCCTCGTTGGAGCACTTCGCCGAGCCGAAGCCGGCGATCGCGCCGGGCCCGCCGCGGGCGTGGATCTCCTTCAGCCGGGTGGCGACGAGGTCGAGGGCCTCCTCCCAGGTCGCCTCGCGGAAGTGCGGCAGCACCTCGTCGTAGTCGACCAGCCCGCCGGGCTTGCGCTTCCGGTCCCGGCGGTTCTTGCTGAGGGGCTCACCCCGGCCGCCGCCGCTGCGGCTCCCGCCGGCTCCCGCGCGGCCCCGGTCGTTCCCGGCACCGTCCGCCGCGTCGCCGCGCACGTCGGCGGACAGCGGGCCCTTCGGGTACGACGAGTCCTTGCGGATCAACGGCACGGTGAGCCGCTGCGGGGAGGCGGCGTAGTCCCAGCCGTAGCGGCCCTTGACGCACAACCGGCTCTGCGAGCCCGGCTGGTCGCGTCCCTCCGCGAACGCGATCGCCCCCCGCTCCCGGTCGACGTGGTAGGTCAGCGCACACCCGACGCCGCAGTACGGGCAGACGGTGTGCACGGAGTCGAGCTCCTCGCGCGGGCGGATCGGGATGCCGTTGATCGCCTTGTTGGTGATCGCCCCGGTGGGGCAGGCCTGCACGCACTCGCCGCAGGTCACGCAGGAGCTCGCGCCCATGGGGTCGTTCAGGTCGAACGCGATCCGGGTGGAGTGGCCCTTGCCGGACCGGCCGATGACGTCGTTGCCCTGGATGTCGTCGCAGGCCCGGACGCAGCGGTCGCAGAGGATGCAGGCGTCGTGGTCGACGGCGATCACCGGGTTCGACGTGTCCGTGCCGCGGCCGGACCCGCACGGCAGGCCGGTGGTCTCCCGGGCGACGCCGTACCGGTCGGCCAGGGCCAGCAGCAGGTTGTCCCCGGTCGTCGTCTGCTTCGGGTCCTCGGCCCGCGGGGGTTGGTCGGAGAGCAGCAGCTCGGTCAGCGTGGCCCGGTTGCGCTCGAGCTCGGGGGTGGAGGTCGTGATCTCCATGCCGTCCTCGCACGGGCGCACGCAGGCCGCCGCGAAGGCCCGCCCGCCGGTGTCGACCACGCACATCCGGCACACGCCGACCGGGTCGTAGCGCTCGTCGTGACACAGCACGGGGATCTCGACACCGACCTGCCGGGCCGCGTCGTAGATGGTCGTGCCCTCGGGCACCTGGACGGTGCGGCCGTCGATCTCGGCCGTGACGGTCCGCGTGGTCGCGACCGGTTCCTGCACAGCGGTCATCTCTCGCCCTCGCCGTTGAGAGTCGTGACCCGCACCACCCTAACCGAGCGCGGCGGCGGGGAGGAGCCGCGGCTCGGCTCTCCAGCAGGCTCAGCTCTCCAGCAGCAGATCCGGGAGGTCCTCCGGCCGGACGCGACCGGCCTCGTCGAGGCCCCGCCCGGCGTAGTAGCCCGCGATCATGCCCTGCAGCCGGTCGGCGGTCAGCGTGGCGGTGCGCCCCGAGCCCAGCGCCAGCGGGGTGTCCAGCAGGCGGGCCGGCAGCCGGTCGTCCGCCGCGCTCGCGCCCTCCCGGAGGTTGAACGCCCGCTTGGCCCGCACGATCCGCCGCGCCGCCGCCCCCAGCTCCTCGCCCGTGACGTCCCACCCGGTCACCGCGGCGAGCAGCGCGGCCCACTCGGCGAAGGGGTCGGTGAACACCCCGCGCAGGAACTTGCAGAGGATCATCGAGTCCATGACCGCAGCCCGGTCCTCGGTGCCGATCGCGGCCGCGACGTGGGCCGCGCCGCCGGCGAGCCGGTCCAGCTCCCCGGACAGGTCCGCCTCGTACGCGCCGGAGCGGTTGTGGTCGGCGCCCCGCGCGTTCACGGCCAGGCCCAGCGCCATCGCCTGCAGGGTCCGCGGCTCGTAGCCGGGCAGCTCCAGCCCCTTGACCTGCGGGGCGAAGTCGATCGAGCCATGGCCGACGACCTCCGCCGCGCGCCGAGAGCCCCGGGCCAGCAGCTCCCCCAGGCCCGGCTCCGCGGCGCCGATCGCGTCGAGCGCCCGCAGCAGCGCCGACCCGTCGCCGAACCGCAGCCAGGGCGCGTCGAGCAGGCCACGCTCCACGCACTCCATCGCCCAGGCGATCGTGCCGCCGGCGGAGATGGTGTCGATCCCCAGCTCGTCGCAGCGGGCGCTGGCCGCGAACACGTCGTCCGGGTCGGACACCCCGCACAGCGGGCCGAGCGCGAACACGTTCTCGTACTCCATGCGCTGCCGGCCGCCGCCCTTGCGCGAGTAGATGTGCTCGCAGCCGATGGAGCAGGACGCGCAGCTGTTGCGGGCCACCCCGCGCAGCTCGTGCAGCTCCTCCGCGGCGAGCCTCGGCGCCCCCTCGAAGGTAGCCGCGGTGAAGTTGCGGGTCGGCAGGGTGCTGACGGCGTTGAACGCCAGCAGGTTGGCCAGCGTACCGAGCTCCCGGTACTTGGCCGTCGCCGGGCCGAAGCTGCGTTCCCGCAGGTCGCGGGCCGCGCCCAGCACCGCGGCCTGGTCGGCCACGCCGACCCGGGTCGCGGCGCGCACCAGCACGGCCTTGACGTTCTTGGCCCCGAGCACGGCGCCGAGCCCGCCCCGGCCGGCGTGCCGGCCGTCGTGGCTGATCGTGGCGTAGCGGACGCCGCGTTCCCCGGCCGGGCCGATCGCGGCGGTGTTCCAGCCGCGGCCGAACCGGGCGCGCAGCCGCGCCTCGGCCTCGGCCGCGGGCAGCCCGGCCAGATCGGGTGCGGGTTCGAGCCGGGCCCCGGGGCCGTCGACCAGGACGACGGACAGCTCCTCGGCGCGCCCGCGGAGCACGATCGCGTCGTGCCCGGTGAGCTTGCCGGCGATCGCGAACCGGCTCGACGCCAGCGCGTCGGTGAGCAGGCCGGTCAACGGCGACTTGGCCACCACGGCGAACTTCGCGCTGGTGGTGAGGGGAGTGCCGACGAGCGGCGAGAACACGAAGGCCAGGGGCGCCTCCGGGCCGAGCGGGTCCACGCGGGGCGGCGCGAGGCGGTGCAGCAGCCAGGTCCCCAGGCCGACGCCGCCGAGGTACGAGCGCAGCACCTTCTCGTCGAGGTCGACCGGCCTGCTGCGCGCGGCCCGGCCGTCGATCTCGACGAGCAGGGCCCGCCCGAAGTACCCGCCCGGCGTCACACCACGACTGTAGGCGCGGCCACACCGGGTGCGCAGTCAGCCGCCGGCGTCCGCGGACAGGAAGGCGACCTCGTCCCCGCGCACGAGCGGGAGCTGCGGGTCCCGGCTGATCCGGTCGCCGTTCAGCGCCGCGATGACGTGCCGGCCCAGCGTCAGTCCCAGCCCGTCCGCCGCCTCCCCGAGCGTGGCCGCCGCGACGGACCGGCGGCCGCGCCGCCCCGCCGCCGCGAGCGCGCCGAAGCACTCCACGGTGATCTCCGGACCCGGCCGGGCGCGGGCCTCCGCGTAGTCCTCGGGCGTGTTGACGTTGACCACCGAGTCCAGCTCGGGGTCCTGCGCGGCCAGCTCGGGGTCCGCGCGCAGCGCCTCGTCCGCGGGCAGGTCGGTCGCGCAGTGCCTCAGCAGCATGCCGGGGCGGAGGTCGCCCTCGGCGACGAGGCCGGTGATCAGGCCGGCCAGCGCGCTGCGGTACCCGGCGGCCAGGGGCTGGCGGTAGCCGCGGGCGACCGGGAGGACGAGATCGATCCCGGGATCGGCCAGCCCGCGCAGCACCCGCCGGACGAAGGCGGGATGCAGGAACGGCAGATCGGTCGAGCACACGAAGGCCACCGCGGCGCGGTCCGCCACCGCCGCCAGCCCGGCGGCGACCCCCTGCATCGGCCCGAGCCCCTCGCGCGGGTCCTCCACCACCTCGACGCCGCCGGGCAGCGGGGGCAGGTCCTGGCCGGGAGCCCGCACCACCACGACCGGGCCCTCCACCGTGCGTCCCAGCAGGGCGGCGGTGCGGTAGAGCAGCGTGGAACCGTGCCACTCCAGCGCGGCCTTCGGCCGGCCCATCCGGGTCGAGCGGCCCCCCGCGAGCACCACCCCCGCCGCGGTCTCCACGGGGTGAGGCTAGCCCGGGCGACGGTGCGGCGGCACGAGGTCCTGCGGCACCCAGCCGCTCAGACGGCGTCGCGCATCTCGGCGAGCGGGATCACCTGCGCGGTCGCGGGTCGGCGGTGCGTCCAGCGAGTTCGGGTGCGAACGGGCCGGGACGCACGAGCGTCCCGGCCCGTCCCGGCACCATCCCGTCGCCGTCCCCTGGCCCGGCTACCGGGCGGCCGCGGCCTGCGTGTCGGTCAGCCCGCCGCCGGTCCACTCCCACATGGTCCAGCGGTAGCTCCCGTCCTCCTCGACCTCGTACTCGATCACGTTCGCGACCTCGCCGAGTCGCCCGAGCTTCTCCGAGCTCGTCCGTGCGGTGCCGAAGACCCCGTAGCTGGCCTTGAACCCGGGACCGGTCGGCCGGCCGACGCCACCACCGACCCAGTCGACGACGTCACCGCCCGGCGACATCATCAGGACGTGGCCCTCCCCGTAGAGGACACCGCCGGGTCGGATCGTCTGCCGGTACGTGCCGGTGTCCGTGATCTCCTGCCCCAGCAGGTTCCCGCGGCCCTGGAAGGACACCTCGATCCAGACCTGCTCCCCCTCCGAGGGGAGGATGCGGACGCCGGTGATCTTCCCTGCGGACTCGCCCAGCCGGTCACCCAACATCGACGTGCACCTCCTCGTGCTGCGCCCGGTGCCCCGGTCGGTCGGCCGGGGCACCGGACAGGGTGGGCGCGTCGGGAGCGGGTTCCCATACGGAGAGGTACGTACGTCCGGCCCTCCTCAGTCCGCGGGCCAGCGCGGCTGCGCGGCGCCCTGCTGCCGAGGGCGGTCGGCGTCCTGGCCCTGGTGCTGGCCGGGGTCTCGCTCGTCGCCACCCCGGCGATCGGCCTGCCCTCCAGCAGCTCGCTGGTCTTCCCGCTCTTCGCGCTGGTCGCCGGGATCGCGGCCCTGGCGCGCCGGCGCTGACGCCCGGCCCCCGATTCGTGCTCCACGAGGGCGGCGCGGGCCCTTATCGTGCCCATCGTGCCCCCGCCGTCGGCCGAGACACCCGCCGCCGGTCCCGCGGCGGGCGGGTGGAGCTGGGCGCGTGACCTCCTCCGGCTGCGTGCGGGCCGGTTCGCGTGGGCGGACGCGACCCGTGCCGGTGCCTGCGTGGGCGGGTCGGTCCTGGTCGGGTGGTGGCTCGGGGACGTCGAGGCCGGGCTGCTCGCCAGCCTCGGCGCCTTCACCTCGATGTACGGCAGCGGGCGGCCCTACCCGTACCGGGCCCGGCAGCTCGCGCTCATCGCCGTGGCCTTCGCGCTGGTCATGACCCTCGGCGGCCTGTCGGCGGGCGTGCCCTGGACGTCGGCCCTCGTGATCGCCGCGATCGCGATGGCCGCCACCTGGCTGTGCCAGGCGCTCAACACCGGGCCACCCGGCGCCTACCTCTTCGTGCTGGCCTGCGCGATGGCGACCGCCCTCTCGAGCAGCGGGCCGCCGTGGCGGACCGGGCTCCTGGTCCTCGCCGGCGGGGTGCTGTCGTGGCTCGTGCACATGGCCGGGGCGCTCGTCCGCCCGCACGGACCGGAGACGGCCGCGGTGACCGCCCGCGCCGCGGCGGTCGCCCGGCTCCTCGAGGCCGAGGACACCGGACGGGCCGACGACACGAGGCAGTACGTGCACGACCGGGACGAGGCGGCCCGGGCGATGCACCACTGCTGGGTGCAACTGGCCGGCGGCCGCCCCCGCCCCGCCGACCCCGCGGACGTGCTCGCCCGCCTCCGGGCCGTCGCCCTGCGGCTGCACTGCCTGCTCGCCGAGGCGATGCGCGCCCACGACGAGGCCCGGCCCGTCCGTGCGGACACCCTCGCCCGCGCCCACGCCCTCGCCGGACAGGTGGCGGATCCGCCGCCCGCCCCGGGACCGTCGGGCCGGGACGACCTCCCGTGGGGGCGGCCCGGGCCGGTGCGGTCGGCGCGGCAGGTGCTCGCGCCGGGCTCACCGTGGCGGGTCGTCGTCCTCCGGGTCGGCGTGGCCGCCCTCGTCGCGGGCGCGGCCGGGTCGACCTTCGGCCTGGAGCACGCCTACTGGGTCACCGCCGCCGCCGTCCTCGTGCTCCACCAGGGCCTGGGCTGGGCCGGGACCGCCGAGCGGGCCGTGCAGCGGCTCGCCGGGACCTGGCTCGGCCTGGTGCTCACCGCCGTGATCCTGTCGGCGCAGCCCGCAGGCCTCGCACTGGTGCTGACCCTGACCGCGCTGCAGTTCGTCGTCCAGCTGACGATCTCCCGCAACTACGGCCTGGCCGTCGTGTTCGTGACCCCCCTCGCCCTGACCCTCGGCAGCGCGGGGCACCCGCCCGACCTCGGCACGCTCCTGCTCAGCCGGGGCCTCGACACACTGGTCGGCTGCGTGGTCGGCGTGCTCGCCTACCTGCTCGTCGCCCCCGGTCCGGCCGTCCCGCAGCCCCGGCGGGCCGTGGCCGACACGGTGCGGGCCGTGCGGCGCGTGCTCCCGTACGTGGCCGACGGCAGCACGACCGGCGCCGCGGCGCGCGAGGCGCGGGCCGAGCTGGACCGGCTCGCCCTCGCCCTGCCCGAGGTCTACGACAGCGGCGCCGGCGCGCTCACCGCCCGCCGGCGCGGCCTGGTCACGCGCTGGTGGCCGACCCTGGCCGCCGCCGAGCACCTGGCCTACCGGACCCTGTCGGCGTGCTGGCGGGTCGACGCGGCCGGCTCGGCCGCCGACCGCGCGGCGGTGGCCGCGGAGCTGGTGCCGGCCGGGCAGGTCGACCGGCTGACGGCGGAGATCGGCGACCTCGCCGACGCGCTCGACCAGGCCCGCCCGCCCGTCCCGGCGGTCGGTGCCCCGACGGCGGCCTTCCTCGATCCCGAGCTCGACGCCCTCCGGGAGGCCCTGCCCCGCGGAGGCGGGTGAGGGCCGGTGCGCTCAGCGGTCCGCGGCCGGAGGGCTGAGCAGCGTCACCTGCGTCCCCGCCCGGTCGGTCCCGACGGCGTCGACGGAGACCCCGAGCTCGCTCTGCCGGACATCCACCTCGTCCATCAGCTCGGTCATCCGGCGCAGGCCCGCGCCCTCGGAGTGGATCATGCCCAGCGGGTCCCAGGTGCCCTCGTCCTCCACGAGCACCCGCGTCCGGCGCCGACCGTCGACGGCCAGCACCCTGGCGTCGACCCGGACCGAGCCGCCGACCTCCAGCACACCGCCCCCGCCGAGCTCGACGGGCGGGTAGGCGTGCCGGATGGCGTTGACGACCGCCTCGAGGGTGGCCGAGACGATGGCCGACCGCTGCTCCGACGGCCAGCCCAGCACCTCCAGCCACTCGTGCAGCTCGGCACCGATCGCGCCCGCCGCCCAGGGTTCGCTCGGCAGGATCACCGCGAACCTTCGGTCCGCCTCGGTCCCGTCGTCCGGCGATCCGGTCTGCCCGAACATCGTCCGCACCCATCCGCTCGGCCACGGCGCGGCCCCCGGGACGACCGGCGGCACCACGCGCACTGAACGGGGCGCCTCTATCCCGTCGCCCGCCGTCCAAACCCCTCCCGGTGAGCCGTCACCGACCGCCCGCGCGGCCGGTCAGGGCGTGAGCTCGCCGACCGCGTCCCGGGCGGAGGCGGCGGCGGGCACGGTGACCGCGGCCCAGAACGCGCGGAGGGCGTCCTGGTCCATGTCGAGGGTGCGCAGCGCGGTCCACCGGCCGTCCTCGTCGAGGTCGAAGAGGTAGATCGCGCGGTTGTCGAAGACCTGGCCCTGGGCGACGCCGGTCTCCCGCACGACGGCGAGGACCCGGTCGTCCCAGCCGAGCGCGTCGAGGACCTCCTGGCCGAAGGGGCGCTCGTCGAACAGCGCGCAGAAGTCGGCGAAGAAGGCGTAGAACACCTCACGGCCGCGCTGCTCCCGCCACGGGCCCGCGCCGATGTCGTTGCTGTTGACGATGTCCTCGTGGGTGGCCTCGTAGGCGCCGGTCAGGTCCCCGGCCGCGATCGCGTCGAAGATCGCGCGGATGCGCCGGGCATTGGGGTGGTCACGTCGGTCCATGCCGGGGGACGCTAGGCACGCCGCGGGCCGGGAACATCTGCCGCGCGGCAGAGGCGCCGGGGCGCCCGGTGTGGCCGGCCTCGACGGCCCACGCCGCGAGCTCGACGCGGTTGGTCACGCCCAGCTTGGCGAAGACACTGCGCAGGTGGGTGCGGACCGTGCCGGCGGACACCAGCAGCCGGGAGCCGATCTCGGCGTTGGACCGGCCGGTCGCGACCAACTCGACGACCTGCAGTTCGGTGGGCGTGAGGCTCTCCCACCCGCTGCGCGGCCGGCCGCGTCGGCCGCGGCTGCGCAACGCGTACGCGACGGCGCCGCCCGCACCCAGCCGCGCACCCTCGGCCCACGCGCCGGCGGGGCCGCGTTCCGCCTCCGAGGGCGCGAGCAGCTGCGCCAACGGCGTGGGCGGCACGCCGAGGTCCTCGCGGAGCGCGGCGGCCGCGGCGTGCAGTCGCGCCGCCACCGGCGCCCGGCCCGCGTCCGACGCCGACGCCGCGACGCCGTCAACGCCCTCGGCGACCCGGGGTCGGAGCCCCAGGGAGTGCAGGAGGGCCAGGGCCTCGTGGACGGCCCCGCCGGCGTCGACCCCGAGGCATCGGCAGGCGGCCGCCTCGGTCAGCACCGCGGCCGCGCCGAGACCACGGTGCCCCAGCACGGCCGCCCGCTCGGCGCCGGTCCGCGCGGCCTCGCGCGCCCCGTCCGGGTCCTGCAGGCGCAGCCGGGCGACGGCGAGGAGCAGCGCGGCCTCGGCGGCCTGGTGCGGAAGCTGTCCGCCCGCGTCGAGGGCGGAGCGCGCGGCCTGCGCGGCGGCCTCCGGCGGGCCCGTCGAGGCGACGACGGCGGTGGCCAGGTGCCCGGTCTCCGCGCTGCCCAGTCCGGGGTGGGTGTGCAGGAAGAGCAGACCCTCCTCGAGCATCCGCGCCGCCTCGTCGCCCCGGCCCGTCGCGACCAGCGCGCGCAGCAGCGGGAGCAGTGCGCCCCCGGCACTGACCGGTTCGCCGACGGCCACCGCCAGCTCCCAGCCCCGCCGGCCGTGCGCCACAGCCTCGGGGTAGTGCCCGCACGACTCCGCCGCGTCGGCGCGGATCGCCGCGTCCCAGGCCCGCAGCTGCCCGTGGCCCAGGCGGTCGAGCACGGCGACCACACCGTCGGCACACCGGACGGCCTCGTCCGGCTGCCCACGGAACAAGTGGGTGTAGGCCCGGCACTGGACCGCCTCCACCCGGCCCCATTCGTCGCCGGAGGTCGCGGCGGCCCCCGCGGCCTCGGACAGCACCGGTTCCGCGGCGGCGGGATCGGCGAAGGCCTGGACCATCCCGATCAGGATCAGGGAGCGGGCGCGGATGCGGGGGTCGTCGGCCTCCGCCGCCCGGCCCGCCACCGTCAGACTGGTCCCCATGTCTCCCGAGTAGAACGCCAGGAACGCGTGTGCCCAGGCGAGCCCGGGCGGGACCGGGTCGAGCACCGCCGCGAGCCGCTGCACCAGACCCAGTCCCTCGCCGCAGCGCCCCCGCAGCGACCAGCCGAACGCCAGGTCCTCGGCCACCGCCGCCGCGGCCGCCGGATCACCGGCGGGCTCGAGCGCGCCCTCGAGCGCACACCGCAGCGCGGCATCGGCGAGGTCGACGCGGCGCACCGCGGTCTGGTCGCCGTGCTCCAGACCGTCCCGGACCTCCCGCGCGAAGGTCCCCGCCCACCCCAGCAGTCGCCGCCGGGCGGCGTCGGCCTCGCCGGGGCGGCGGTGGGCGGCGGCGTACTCGCGGACGGTGTCCAGCAGCCGGTACCGCCCGTCCACCGGGTCGAACCGGACCAGGGAGTGATCGACCAGTTCCTCCAGCGCGGCCCGGTCGGCCACGGCGGTCGCGGCCGCCAGCGGGAACCGGCCCTCCAGCACCGACAACGCCCGCAACGCCGACCGGGCGCGGTCCCCGACCAGGCCGACGCTCCAGTCCAGCGACACGGCGAGCGACCGGTGCCGGCCGACGCCCGCGGCGTCGGGCCGGGCCAGGAAGCCGATCCGATCGGCCATCCCGTCCCGGATCCCCTCCAACGGCAACGCCCGGGCGTGCGCGGCGGCCAGCTCGATCGCCAGCGGCAGGCCGTCGGCCAGGGTGCAGATCTCGACGGCGACGGCCTCCGTACCGGGTCCGGCGGGCAGGCCGGGCTGCACGCGCCGGGCCCGGTCGAGCAGCAGCACCACGCCGCTCCCATCGGGGTCCAGGCCGGTCAGGGGCAGCACGGCCTCCCCGTCGACGCCCAGGCTCACCCGGCTCGTGGCGATCACCCGCAGTGCCGCGCACCTTCCCAGGAGGGCGCCGACGAGCGCGGCCACCTCCCGGCGCAGGTGCTCACAGGTGTCCAGCACGAGGAGCCCGGCCGCGCCGGACAGCCGGTCGCCCAGCACCTCGAGCGGCGCGCGGCCCGGCTCCTCCCGCAGGCCGCACGCGGCCAGCACGGCGAGGGCGAGATCGGCGTGCCGGCCGACCGCGGACAGCTCCACGAAGCCGTGCAGCGGCCGCCCGCGGACCGCCTCCAGGACCAGCCGGGTCTTGCCGCAGCCGCCCGGCCCGGTCACCGTGACCAGCCGCGCGCCAACGGTGAGCCCGGCCAGGGCCTCGAGCTCCTCGGTCCGCCCGACGAACGAGGACACCGCCGCGGGCACCTCGGCACCGGTCACGGTCCCTCCTCCCGCCGCGTCGCGCGCGTCGCCGCCGGAGGAGTGACCCTACGGACCCGGCGACGCGGGCGCGGCCCGTTGTGGCCGGTATGCGCCGGCCGTCACGTCCGCGCCGGTCACCAGGGACGTCAGTAGGCCCGGCCGATCAGCACGGTGTGCGCCGCGGGCAGGCCCGTGACGAGACAGGTGGGCGCCGGCGGGTCGGCGTCGACGAGGCAGCGGATCGTCGCGCCGGTGCGCTCGCGGAGGATCCGCTCCGACTCCTCGGTGCCGGACCAGGCGGCGAGGAACAGCCCGCCGTCCGCGACGCGCCGGGCGAACTCGTCGAGGTCCGTGACGGGGACGGTGTGCTCCTCCCGGAAGCGGCGCGACGCCGCGAACAGGGCCCGTTGGATCTCGTCGAGGAGCGCGGCGGCGGCGCGGGCGGCACCGTCGAGCGGGACGGCGCTCTTGCTGCGGTCGTCGCGACGGACCAGGGTGGCCCGCCCGCTCGTCAGCTCCCGCGCGCCCAGCTCGATCCGGACGGGCACGCCCTTGAGCTCCCAGTCGACGCTCCGGCGTCCGAACGACGTGTGGGTGCGGGCGTCGAGGTGGGTGCGGACCCCGAGGCCACTCAGCTCCGCCTCGAGGTGACGCGCCGCGTCGGCGGTCCCCTGCTGCGCGTCGATCTGCAGGATCACCACCTGGTGCGGCGCGACCGCCGGGGGCAGGCGCAGCCCGTGGTCGTCGCCGTGCACCATGATCATCCCGCCGATCATGCGAGTGGAGGTGCCCCACGAGGTGGTGGCGGCGTGGCGACTCACCCCGTCGGCGTCGGAGTACCGGATGTCGAAGGCGCGCGCGAAGTTGTGGCCCAGGTTGTGGCTGGTCCCCATCTGCAGCGCCTTGCCGTCGCGCATCAGCGCCTCGCAGGTGAAGGTCTGGTCGGCGCCGGCGAAGCGCTCGCCCGCGGACTTCTCCCCCACCGCGACCGAGATCGCGAGCGTCTCCTCCATGAACCGGCGGTAGACCTCCAGCATGCGCCGGGTCTCCTCGACCGCCTCGGCGTAGGTCGCGTGGACCGTGTGGCCCTCCTGCCACAGGAACTCGGTCGTGCGCAGGAACAGCCGCGGCCGCAGCTCCCACCGCACCACGTTGTTCCAGAGGTTGAGCATCAACGGCAGGTCCCGGTGGGACTGGACCCACCGGGCGAAGTAGTGGTTGACGACCGTCTCGGAGGTGGGGCGCACCACCAGCGGCTCGGCGAGCTGCTCCCCGCCGCCGTGCGTGACCACGGCCAGCTCCGGGGAGAAGCCCTCGACGTGCTGCTTCTCCTTCTCCAGGAAGCTCATGGGGACGAACAGGGGGAACGCGGCGTTGAGCGCGCCGGTCCCCTTGATCCGCCGGTCCATGTCGGCCTGGAGGAGCTCCCAGATCGCGTAGCCCCACGGTCGGACGACCATGCTCCCGCGCGCCGGGCCGTTCTCGGCCAGCTCGGCGCGGGCGACGACGTCCTGGTACCAGGCGGGGAAGTCCTCCGCCTGCGGGGTGAGCACGGCTCGGGTCACGGTGCTGCCTTCTCGTCGAACGGGTCCGACGGCAGCGACGCTAGCGGGGCGGGCGGGCCCTCAGCGCCGGTTTTTCGTGAGCACGCGGGCCTCCACCCGGACCCAGCTGCCGTCCGCGTCCACGTGGTCCGCGGTCTCGTCGTCGAGCCACACGCCGTTCGTGGCGAGGTAGCGGAAGCGGTACTCGCCGGGCGGGAGCACGATCGACACGCTCCGGGTGCCGTTGCGCCGGCGAACCATCTCGTGCCGTCCCGGCTCCCACGAGTTGAAGTCCCCCACCACGCTCACCTGCCCGTCCGGTTCGTGGGCGGGAAGGCTGAACGTGACCCGATTCTTCCCACCGAACAACGGTGCGCGCCTGAGCATCCGACCTCCTGAACCGACGACGCGGAGAACACTAGACGCCGCCCGTGGAGGGGCGTGACCGACACACGGTCCGGCGTGAACATCGGCGCTCGCGGGCCCCGGTGAGCCGATCGCTTGTAGGGTCCACGCACTCGTCGACGTGCGGCGGGGCGGTACGTCGGGCCCGCCCGGTGACGTCCGTCGGCCCGTGCGGAAGGTGGGGGTGTGGCGCAGGCCGAGGAGGCGGCGTGGGCGGGCGTCCTCACGCACGTGATCGACGCGTCGCACCTCGCGACCGGGGAGCAGCTCTCCTCGGTGGTGGACGCGGCGGTGCGCGCGCTGGGCCTGACGGCCGAGGTCCTGCTGGTGGACCTGGCCGAGCGGGTGCTCACCCCGATCGGCCGCGAGCCGGGACCGGCCGTGGACGTCGTCGGCACCCTGCCCGGGCGCGCGTACCAGCACGCGGAGATCCTCTCGGGGACGGACGAGCACGGCCGGGTGCTGTGGCTGCCGCTGCTCGACGGCACGGACCGCGTCGGCGTCCTGCGGATCGGCCTCGGCGCGGGCGCGAGCGTCGGGGACGGCCCGTGGTTGCGGCGCCGGCTGTGGACGCTCTCCGGGCTGATGGGGCACGTCGTCATGGCCAAGGTCCCGCACAGCGACCGGCTGCGGCGCTGGCGCAGCAACGGCCCGCTGTCGCCGCCGGCCGAGCTGCTGTGGCACATCCTCCCGCCGCGCACCTTCGCCACCGAGCGGGTGGTCGTCTCGGCGCTGCTGCAGCCGGCGCGCGAGGTCGCCGGCGACGCCTACGACTACGACGTCCGGGAGGACGTCGTCGAGCTCGCCGTGTTCGACGCCCTCGGGCACGACATCCGCGCCGGCCTCACGACGGTGTCGGCCCTCACCGCCGTGCGCAACGCCCGGCGGGACGGCGTGCGCGACCTCGCGGCGGTGGCGGACCGGGCCGACGCGTTCATCGGCGCCCAGCCCGGCCGGCTGCAGTTCGCCACCGCGGTGCTGGCCCGCTTCGACACGACCACCGGCGTGCTGCACTACCTGCTGGCCGGCCATCCCCCTCCGCTGCTGCTCCGCGCCGGCAAGATCGTCAAGGAGCTCACCGCGCCGCCCCGGCTCCCCCTCGGCGTGACCCGGTTCGGCGGGTCGGCAGCAGGGGCGCGGGGCGTGGTGGCGCGGGAGCAGCTCGAGCCCGGTGACCGGCTCCTGCTCTACTCCGACGGGATCACCGAGGCCCGCGACGCGCGCGGGGAGTTCTTCGGCGAGCAGCGGCTCGTCGAGTTCACCGAGCACGCCGCCGCGGACGAGCTGTCGGCCCCGGAGACGCTGCGCCGGCTGGGGGCCGCGGTCCTGGAGCACCAGGACGGGCGGCTGCAGGACGACGCGACCCTGCTGCTCCTCGACTGGTACACCGCCGGTCACCTGCGCATCTTTCCCACGCTGCCCCCGGACGAGGACCCCGAGGGGCGCCCGCGCGGCCGGTGAGGGTCAGCGGGACGTGTCCGGTGCGGCGCGGCGGGACCCGCTCCACCGGCCGGCGTCGCGCAGCGCGTCCTCGCGCGTGCGGTAGAGCGCCAGGACGTCGTCGAGCCCGGTCAGCTGGATCGGCCGGACGACCGGCCGGCTGTCGTCGACGACGACGCGCAGCGCCGGGGCCGCGCGGTCGCGCTGCGCCCCGGCGGCGTCGACGAGGGCGGCGATCCCGGCCGACCCGAGGAACTCCACCTCGCTCAGGTCGACGATCACGGTGTGGGCCCGCGCGTCGGCGAACGCCTCGCCGAGGGCGCCGCGCATCGTGTGGATCGTCGTGTAGTCCACCGCCCCGGCCAGGGCGACGACGAGCACCTCGCCCTCCCGTTGCAGCGAGCAGCCGAGCCCGTCCTTCTGCGACGTCATCGTGCCTCCCCGGCCGTTCCCTGCTGATCGGGACGATTCCCACGGCGGGGCGGCGGCAAACCGGGCCGGCGGTCCCGCCCGGCGTCACGGCGCACCGGGGTCCTGGAGGGGTCGGGACCGCCCGACCGCGACGACGACCGGGCCGCCGACCGGCGGGACGTCCGGCGCCTCGGGCTCCAGGCAGACGAGCGGGCCGGCCTGGGTGTCGACGTCGAAGCGGGTGGCGGCCCCGAGGCCGACGGCCCGGCGCAGGGTGCCCTCGACCGTGACGCGGTCGTGCACGGGGTCGCGGACGCGGTCGCGCACGGGGTCGTCGGCGGAGCGGCAGGGCCCGCGGAGCAGCCGGCAGTCCTCGGGGCGGGCCGCGAGGGTGTGCGGCCGGCCGGTCAGGACCGGCGGGAGCAGGTTGGTGAAGCCGAGCAGCCTGGCGGTGTCCGCGTCGCGGGGCTGGTCGAGGACGCACCGCGTCGGCCCGTGGTGGCGGACGTGCCCGCCGACCAGCAGGGCGGTGTCGTGGGCGAGGGCGAGCGCCTCGTGCCGGTCGTGGGTGACGAGCACGGTGGCCGCGCCGTGGTGGTCGAGCGCGGCGCGGAGGTCGGCGAGCAGGTCCGCGCGGGTGGCCGCGTCGAGGCCGGTGAAGGGCTCGTCGAGCAGCAGCACGCGCGGGCCGACGGCGAGGGCGCGGGCGATGCTGACCCGCTGGGCCTCCCCGCCGGAGAGGGTGCGGGCGTCGCGCTCCGCCAGGTGGCCGATGCCCAGCACGTCGAGCCAGGGCAGGGCCCGGTCCCGGGCCTCGTGCCGGCCCACGCCCCGGAAACGCAGCCCGCTGGCGGCGTTGGCGGCCACGGTCCCGCGGCGCAGGATCGGGCGTTGCAGGACCGCCGCGACGGCCGCGCGCATCTGCGGCCGGGTGACCGGGCGGCCGTCGAGCAGGACCTCGCCGGTGGTGCGGTGCCCGCCGAGCAGGCCGAGGGCGCGCAGCAGCGTGGACTTGCCGGCGCCGTTGGGCCCGAGCACGGCCAGGGTGCGGCCGGCGGGCACGTCCAGGGTGACGGCGTGCACGAGCTCGCGCCCCGCCGCGTGCACGCTCAGGTCGCGGCAGCCGAGCCCGGTCCTCACCGGTCCGCGGCCCGGCGCTGCTGGACGAGGGTCAGGGTCAGGTTCACCGCGAACGCGATCGCGAGCAGGATCAGCCCGAAGGCGATGGCGAGGGCGAACTGGCCGCGGCTGGTGGCGAGCACGGCGGCCGTGGTCAGCACCCGGGTCTCGCCGGCGAGGTTGCCGCCGACCATCTGCGCCGCCCCGACCTCGCTGACCACGGCGCCGAACGCGGCCATCGCCGCGACCAGCAGCGGGAGCCGGGCCTCGGCGAGCAGCGCGAGGAGCGAGCGCAGCCGGCCCGCCCCGAGGCCCTGCATCTGGATCCGGAACTCGGGATCCACCTGCTGCACCGCGACCGCGGCCAGCGCGACGACGACCGGGGTCGCGATCCCGGCCTGCGCGACCACCATGGCCGTGGGGGTGTAGAGCAGCCCCAAACCGCCGAGCGGACCGCTGCGCCACAGCAGCACGGTGACGAACAGGCCCACGACGACCGGCGGCAGGCCCATCCCGGTGTTCGCGCCGGCGAGCACGACGCGCCGCCCCGGGAACCGGCCCAGGGCGACCACCACGCCGAGCGGGAGCCCGAGCAGCAGGGCCACGGCGGTGGCGGTGAGCGAGACCCGCAGGGTCAGCGCGGTGATCGCCCAGGTGTCCTCGTCGCCGGTGACCAGCAGCCGCAGCGCCTCGCGCAGGCCGTCGAACAGGACGTCCACGGGTCAGCCGCCCACGGTGGCCTCGTCCTTGCCGGCGTCCGGCGTGAACAGGGGCTGACCGAACCTCTCCTTCCCGAACCGGCCGATGAGCTCCTGCGCCGGCGGGGAGACGATCCACTCGGCGAAGGCCGCGGCGCCCTGGGACTGCACGCGGTCGCCGGCCCGCTGCGTCATCTCGATCACGTGGTAGACGTTGAGCAGCCCGGGGTCGCCCTCGCTCAGGATCGTCGACGGCAGCGTGTCGCGCTGCGCGAGGTAGGTCGCCCGGTCGGACAGCGTGTAGCCCTGCTTCTCCCCCGCGACCCGCAGCGTCGCACCCATGCCCTGCCCCGTGGACTGGTACCAGGGACCGCCGGGGGTCACGCCCGCCTTCGCCCAGAGGTCCTTCTCCCGGGCGTTGGTGCCGGAGTCGTCGCCCCGGGAGACGAACACCGCCTGCGCGGCGGCGATCCGCCGCATCGCCTCGACGCTGCCGAGCCCGCGGATCCCGGCCGGGTCGGCCTCCGGCCCGACCAGCACGAAGTCGTTGTGCATCACCAGTAGCCGGTCGCCGGCCGTCCCCTCGGCCAGGAACTTCTCCTCGGCGGCCGGGGAGTGCACCAGCAGGACGTCCGCCTCCCCGCGCCGGCCCAGCTCCAGGGCCTGCCCGCTGCCCACGGCGAGGGTCTTCACCTGCCAGCCGCTGGCCCGGGTGAACTCGGGCAGCAGCACGTCGAGCAGGCCGGAGTCCTGGGTGCTCGTGGTGGTGGCCAGGATCAGCGACTTCTCCGCCGACGGCCCGGCCGGCGGCCCGGACCCGGGACCGGAGGCCGGTGCGCCGCCGCACGCGGCCAGCAGGAGGAGGCCCGCCAGGGCCACGACGACCGGGACGGCTCGACGCATCACCGACTCCACTCTGTGCCAGGTCGCACCGAACCTAGAGGTCGGGAGCGTGATCCGGAACCGAGGTCGTCGGGTCGAGGGTCACGGCGCGGTGGCCCGGTTCCACCCGGACGCCGTCCCTGTTCCGGTTTGACGCGACCGGACGCGGGCAGGCGGTGGCCGCCGACGGACCGGCCGACCTCCCGAGGGCCGGCCCCGCCGCGCGGCCCACGGACGTCGAGGTGAGGAGCGTGCAGTGGCCGAGGCAGGGGCGGGTGACGAGGCGGGCACCACCGCGGACCGGCCGTGCTTCCTGGCGGTCCCGGCCGAGGGCTGGGCGGTGGAGGTGGTGCGGACGGAGCTGACGACCTGGCTGGACGCGGTGGGCTGGCCGCGCGAGGAGCTGGCGGTGGTCGCGGCGGCCGCCGAGGCGGTCGGCAACGCCGTCCGGCACGCGTACCCGCCGGTGGAGGTCCAGGGTCCGCAGCACGTCGTGCGCCTGGGCGGGCCGGTGATGGTGGCGGCCGCCCTGCGGAGGAGCGCGGACCTGCGCCGGGTGCAGGTCGTGGTGCGCGACCACGGCTCCTGGAACCCGCTCAGCGCGTTGAACGTCGAGTCGCGGGGCCTGCGCACGATGCAGGATCTCACCGAGGAGGTGCGCATCCGGCGCGGCGCCCCGGACGCCCTCGGCGACGAGGCGGGCACCGAGGTCACGCTGATCAGCCGCGCGGTCGCCGACCTGGCCGCGTGAGGAGCGCGCGCCCACCCCACCGGACGGGGCCGCCGAGCCCGCGGCAGCGGCCGCCCCTCACCGACAGGCGTCGACGACCGAGTCGTGGAGCGCGAGGTCGCCGACCAGTCGCAGCACGCGCGCCATGACCGGGCCGGACACCACGACCCGCAACCGGCCCCCACGCGCACGCACCGCCTCGTCGGCGGTGCCGAGCCGCCGGGCGGCCCGCGCGGCGAGGAAGCCCACGCACGTCAGATCCACCACGACGGTCGCCTCGCGGGGTGCCTCCACCCACGACCCCAGGTCCTCGCTGGTCGACAGGTCGATCTCACCCGAGAACATCAGCAGCGCCAGGTCCGGGCGCGGACGCACGGCCACCATGTCCATGAGCCCGGCCGTCGCGAACTCCCGTCCCTGGCCGGGGGCCACCTCGAGGCCCCGCTCGACCGGTCCTCCCATGCCACGACCTTCCGACGTACGGCAGTCGCCCTGCCTGCGTTGGGGGGTTCCGGCCGGCTGTTCGACCGAAGACACGCGCCGGCCCGAACTGCCGGTCGCACTCGTGCACTTCACCAGCACGGTGCCCGGATGGCAAGTGCGCCTCGTCCGGTGCCCCGCGGGTGCGGCTCGTCCGTCGCCGCCCCTGCCGTCGTCGCGGCGCGCGGCTCAGCGGCAGGTGTCGAAGAGCAGGCGGACCTGCGCTCCCCCGCCCGCGGCGCGGGTGATGGTGAGCCGGTCGCAGAGCTGGCGGGCCAGCCACAGTCCGGCGCCGACCTGCCGCGGGTTCCCCGGCAGCGGCGCGTCGACGCCGGCCCAGGGGTCGGCGATGCCCGGGCCGTGATCGGTCACGGTGCACAGCCACCGTCGACCGTCGGTGTGCACCCGGAGCCCGACGGGACGACCGCCGTGGCGGAACGCGTTGCCGAGGACCTCGCTGACGGCGGTGACCGTCTCGGCGGGGTCCGCGGCGGCGTCCCGGGCGGGGAGGACCAGGCGGAGGGCCTGGCGACCGGCGACCTCCGTCGGGCAGTCCGGCTGGTCCAGCACGGGAGGCAGGTCCTCCAGCGGGTGGCGCGGGTCGCGCGGGGTCAGCTCGTGGAGGAGCTGCGCCGCCGGGCGCACCTCGGGGTTGGGACGGGCACCCCGCGGGGTGACGACGTGGCGGTGGGTGGCCAGCGCCAGGTCCATGACCTCCGCGGAGGTGCTGCGGGTGTCGTAGCGGCACAGCCCGGTGAAGCGGTACGGGCCGAGCGCCCGGTCGAGCAGCGCCTCGTAGCGCATCCACTCCGCCCGGACGGCGGGATCCTCCCCGAAGGGGACCGGTCCGGTGCTGCGCACCCGTCGCCCGGCGGCGTTCTCCCGCTCGCACAGGCGCTGGTACTCCCCCACGGTGCCCATCATGTGCCGGTAGCGGCCCATGCCGGGTTCGAACCGCACGCGGTCGTCGTCGTCGAACAGCTCCCGCAGGACCTCGACGTCGTGCTCGGAGCCGTAGACGATGACGACGTCCCCGGCGGCGATGCCGTCCGCGACGAACCGCCCGGTGACGGTGCGCAGCTCGGCGTCGGAGCCGAACAGCGCCAGGTCGTGCACGCCAGCGCCCGCGCCGCCCATCAGCCCGGCTCCGTCTCGAACGCCGCGGCGAACCCGGTCGCGTGCAGCACGCGGGCGCCGGCCGCCGACAGCGACCGCAGCCGGACCCGCCCGCCGCGCTCGCGCACCGGTGCCGTCGCCCGCACCACGGCACGCCAGCCGCCCACGCTCATGTGCACGAGCTCGCTGCAGTCCAGGACGAGCCCCGGGCCCGCCTGGCGCGCGGCCTCGGTCACCAGCGCTCCGACGAACGCGTCGTTGGACGTGTCGACCTCGCCCCGCAGGTACAGGAGACCGGGATCGGGGCAGCCCAGGTGGGCGATCCGCTCGGCCCAGCCCGAGGCGTGTCGGCCGATGCCCTTCCGCAGGTCGTCCTCGTCCGTCACGCCGGACGGCGGGTAGCGGCAGAGCGACGTGACCCCGTGCGTCGCCCACGCCTTGGCCAGCATGTGCTCGAACTGCTCGAACGCGGCGGGCTCCAGGACCCGGGCCGCCGAGTCGGGGCCGCCGCAGGTCCGCACGCCGTCCAGACCCTGCCGGCAGGCGTCCTCGACCAGGAGCTCGAAGCCGGTCATCGAGTAGAACCGGGCGTTGTCCACCACCACGAGCCGGCCCCGCGCGGCGGCGTCCGCCGCGTCGGCACGGTCGAGGCCCCCGTCGGCCAGGGTCGTGACGAGGCCGTCGACGTCGGGATGGGCCGGGTCCGCCGCGAACAGCAGTCTCTCCCCGCGCTGCAGGCCCTGCCGGGTCCAGCCCGCCAGCGCCGGGGCCGCCTCCTCCCGCGTGGCGACCAGGAGCTGGTGCCCGTCCCACGTCCCCGGCACCATCGTGCCGTCCGCTCCCGACTCCGCACTCATCCCGGACGACGACCTCATCCCCGTCTGCTCGGGCCCTCGGCAGGCCGCACGGCCCTGCTCCCGCCTGCTCGTCGAGCCCGTGTTCCCCGATGCGCGGCACCCATTCCTGGCGGGACGCCGCTCACCGACCGAGCGCGCGGGCGATCTCCTCGGGCCGCAGGTCGAGCCGCGGGCGCACGAAGCGGACGGGATGGCGCCACCGGTCCTGCTCGTACGCCGCGTCGACCTCGATCTCGACGACGACGGTCGGCTCCACCTGCACGTATGGGACCGGTTCGGCGGGACGCCGACCAAAGCGGCCGGGCGGGAGCACCGGGGGCCACGGATGGTCGGTGCCGGCCGCGGTGAGGACCCGGCGCAGGTGCGCGCGGTCGGCACCGTCCAGCGGCGTCGTCCGGCCGGCCACGCGGAGCCGGCCGTGCGTCCCGAACCGGCCCACGACCAGCGCCTCGGGCTCCGGGAGCGAGCCGAGGACACCCCCGACGACGGCCTCGGCGGTCAGCCGCGTCCGGATCTTCCGCCACGCCCGGGCGCCGGCCCGGTAGGTCTGGTCGACGCGCTTGGCCACGACGCCCTCGATGCCCGAGGCGGTGTGCTCGCGCATCCACAGCCGCCCCACCCCGACGTCGGTCGAGGCCGGCACCAGCACCAGGCCGTGCGGCAGCCGTGTGCCGAGCAGCTCCTCCAGGCGGCGGCGCCGCTCCGCGTACGGCGCGGGCCGCAGGTCGGTGCCTCCGCGGGCCAGGAGGTCGAACACGACGTAGGCCGCCGGCCTGGCCGCGGCGAGCCGGCCCGCCTGGGCGCCCGAGGGGTGCAGCCGTTGCTGCAGCGCCGGGAAGTCGAGCCGGCCCTCGTGCCAGACCACGAGCTCGCCGTCGAGCACCACGTCCTCGCCGAGCGCGGCGACCGCCGCGACGATCTCCGGGAAGTACCGCGTCAGGGGCCGGCCCTGCCGGCTCTGCAGCCGCACCCTGCCGCCCGAGGAGTGGGCGAGGCAGCGGAAGCCGTCGAACTTCGGCTCGTAGGTCCACTTCTCCCCGACCGGCAACCGCTCCGCGCGGACCGCGACCATCGGCTCGAGCGGGTAGGGCACGGGGCTCACCCCCGGACGATAAGCAGATCACCGAGGGTCCCCGACGGCGGACGAACCGTCACTCCACGGCCCGGCGGTCCTCGGGTGCGGGCGCCTCGTGGCGCGGGTCCTGCTGCACCGCGGGCCGGTGGAGCGCGACGGCCACCGTCGGCAGCACCAGGACGGTGAGCACCCCCGCGCCGACGAGCGCGGCGGCGTTCTCGGGCAGCATCGTCCCGTTCCGCAGCCCGATCTGGGCCAGCGCCACCACCAGGGGCAGCGCGGTGGCGGTCACCAGCCCGGTCTGGACGCGCTCGCGCAGCGACAGGACACCGAGGTGGACCAGCAGGGCCGGCAGCCCGCGCACCGCGACCATGAGCGCGAAGAACAGCAGCAGCCGCAGCGGTGCCTCCGCGATCGCGCGCAGGTCGATCGTCATGCCCGAGTAGACGAAGAAGATCGGGATGAGGAAGCCGTGGCCGGCCACGTCGAGCTTCTCCTCCAGCACCGGGGCACTCGGTCCCGCCCACCGCCGCAGCACCATCCCGGCCACGAAGGCCCCCAGCACCGCGTCGAGATGGAACCGCTCGGTCACCGCCAGCAGCAGCACCAGCAGCAGCACCGTGAACCGCAGGGTGATCTGGCTGGTCTCGTGCTGGCGCTCGACGAAGACCGTGGCCAGGCGGTTGCCCGCCCGCATCACCCGCGACGCGACGCCGAGCAGCACCGCGAGCACGACCACGGCGGCGAGCGACAGCAGCGCGACGAAGCGGTTGCCGATGCCGAGGAACACGGCGATCGCCAGGATCGGGAGGAGCTCTCCGGCGGCGCCGCCGGCGACCAGGTATCGGCCGAGCCGGCCGCGCAGCATGTCGTTCTCGCGCAGGATCGGCACGAGGGTGCCGAAGGCGGTGGTGGTCATCGCCAGCGCCACGGGCACGAACGCCCGCACCACCCCCAGCCAGGCGAGCAGCCCGACGACACCGAGCGCCAGGACCAGCGACACCGTCCACGCCAGGAGGGCCCGCCGCCCCGCGTCCTGCCGGTGCAGCCGCTGGTCGATCTCGTAGCCGGCGAGCAGGAACACGAAGCCGAGCCCGAGGTCGGCGAGCGGCTCGACCGCCGCGGGCGTCGCGAGGCCGAGCACCTGCGGGCCCACCACGATCCCGCCGGCGAGCAGCAGCACGACCTGCGGGACGCGCAGCCGGGGGAACAGGCCGAGCAGCAACGGCGCGAGCGCGGCGACGACCGCGATGGCGAGCAGGCTGTCGAGGGCGCTGCCGACGTCCACCTGCGGCACTCCTTCGTCACGGGGAACGGTCCCGCTTCCGGTCGGAGCCGCAGCCCGACTCATTACCCGTCCGCCGACGTGCCGTCCAGGCCCTCGCCCCGGCTCACCGGCTCACCGGCTCACCGGCTCAGGACGGTCTCCCGCTGCATGTGCGACAGCTTCTCCGGATTGCGCACGGCGTAGAGCCCCGTGACGAGGCCGTCGTCGATCCGCAGCGCCACGACGCTGTCGAGCTCGCCGTCGAGGCGCAGCACCAGCGCCGGGCAGCCGTTGACCTCGGCCGGCTCCACCGACGCCGAGGCGCCGACCCGGTTCAACCCGGCGGTCAGCAGGCGCGCCACCTTGTCGGCCCCCACGACGGGCCGAAGCACCGCCTGCTTGACCCCGCCGCCGTCGCCCACCAGCACGACGTCCGGCGCGAGGAGGTCGAGCAGGCCCTGCAGGTCGCCGGTCTCGACCGCCCGCCGGAACGCGTCGAGCGCGTCCCGCGTCTCGGCCGGGGTGACGACCCCGCGCGGGCGGCGCGCGGCGACGTGCTCCCGGGCCCGATGGGCGATCTGGCGGACCGCGGCGGGGCTCCGGCCGACGGCGTCCGCGATCTCGTCGTACCCGAGGTCGAACACCTCGCGCAGCACGAAGACCGCCCGCTCGGTCGGTGTGAGCGTCTCCAGCACCAGCATCATCGCCATCGACACGCTGTCGGCGAGCTCGACGTCCTCGGCCACGTCCGGCGAGGTCAGCAGTGGCTCGGGCAGCCAGGGGCCGACGTAGGACTCCTTGCGCCGGCCGAGCGTGCGCAGCCGGGTGAGCGCCTGGCGGGTGGTGATCCGGACCAGGTACGCGCGCCGGTCCCGCACCGTGTCGAGATCGACCTCCGCCCAGCGCAGCCACGTCTCCTGCAGCACGTCCTCGGCGTCGGCGGCCGAGCCGAGCATCTCGTAGGCGACGGTGAACAGCAGGTTGCGGTGCGCGAGGAACGACGCGGTCGCGGGGCCCGCGGCCGTCCGGTCCTGGCTCATGCTCCCACCCCCGGTGGGCGGGGACGACGTGCCGGCATGGCTGGCTCCTGTTCGCTCTCCACGGACTGTGCCACCCACCAGACGCCGGGCGCCGCCGTTCCGTGACAGCCGACCACGGATGACGGAGATCACACCGCGGCGCTGTCACGCGGACCGGGCCGCCGGCATCTCGTGGTCGTCCAGTGCACACCACGAGGGAGGACGACGTCATGGACGCCCGGATCGACATGTTCCACAACGAGATCGGGGCCGCGTTCGGCAAGCGTTTCGCCAACGCCGCCCTGGTGCTCGACCGGTCCCCGCTGCCGAAGGCGACGCAGGAACTGGTGTCGCTGCGCGCCAGCCAGATCAACGGTTGCGGCTTCTGCGTCGACATGCACACCAAGGACGCCGCGGCCGCCGGCGAGACCCCGCTCCGGCTCAACCTCGTCGCCGCCTGGCGCGAGGCCACCGTGTTCACCGAGGCGGAGCGGGCCGCGCTGGCCTTCGCCGAGGAGGGCACCCGGCTCGCCGACGCCCACCGGGGCGTGTCCGACGAGACCTGGGCCCAGGTGCGGGCGCACTACGACGACGACCAGGTCGCCGCGCTGGTCTGCCTGGTCGCCCTGATCAACGCGGCCAACCGGATCAACGTGATCGTGCGCAACCCGGCAGGGTCCTACGAGCCCGGCATGTTCGCCGCCATGACGGGCTGAGCGCCGCTGGGGCCCGGCCCGGATCCCGACCCGGGTCGGGCCCGCCGCGTGCGCCGCTCACGCCGTGCTCCGGTGTGCCGGCGTCCCTGGTCGTCCGTGGGCGCGGCGGTGGTGTTGCCGCGCCGGGATCCTTCCGGAACTCTCTCGACGGTCGAGGTTCCATCGGGTGCGGGAGGCGGGTGGGTATGGAGCATCTCGACCACAGGAGGCGGCCCGCCCCGACCGAGGGGCCCGGGCCACGCCGGTGGAGAGGACCGCGGAGTATTTGGGGGTCGCTCCGTGGGCGCATGCAGGCGCTCGTGGTGGTCGTGCTGGTCACGTTGTTCGGCCTGCTCGCCGTGGCGGTGGGCAGCATGGCGCAGGCCTCCGCCGCCGACCAGGTGATGATGCAGCGCCTCGGCCCGGCCCTGACCTCGCTCGAGCGGTTGCAGGGCGCCTACGTCGACCAGGAGACCGGGCTGCGTGGCTACCTGCTCAGCGGCGACGAAGGCTTCCTGGAACCGCTGACCGCCGCCGAACCCACGATCGCCGCCGAACAACGACTGCTGGGATCCGTCGTGCCCGAGATGGCCGGCTCCCTGGCCGCGGTGGTGGCCGCCCACGACGACTGGTGGACCGACGCCGCGCAACCGCTGATCGACCTGCGCCGCGCGGGCGACGCCGCACAGGCCTCGACGCTGTCCGCGCAGGGGGCCGGCAAGGACCGCTTCGACGTCCTCCGCCAGCGCATCGACGCCCTCCGCACGCAGATCCGCGGCGAGGCGGACGAGGTCGCGACGGACGCGGCGTCGGCGCACCGCCGCCTGGTCGGCGTCCTCACCGCCGTCGCCGTGCTCGGGGTGGCGCTGGGGGTCGGCGCCGTTCGGTTGCAGCGCCGCTGGGTGCTCGCCCCGCTCGACCGGCTGGGCGACGACGTCGCCGCGGTCGCCCGCGGGGACTTCGCCCACCCCATCCGCGACGACGGCCTGCGCGAGCTGGCCACGGTCGGGCGCGGCGTCGCGACCATGCGCGACCGCCTCACCGCCCACGCCGACGAGACCGCGCGGACCGAACGCCTGCACGCCCGCGTCGACCAGGCCGAACGGATGGCGGACACGCTCCGCGGCGACGTCATCGTCGAGCTCTCCTCGCTGGCCCTGACCCTCACCGCGCTCGCAGGACGCCACCCGCGCGCCGCGGCCGAGCTGCACGCCGTGGTCCGCCGCCTCGACCACGCCGTCGCCGCGATCCGCAAGGCCATCTTCGGCAGCCCGACGCCGGCCCGTCCGCCGAGCTGAGAGCGCCGAACGGGAGGGCGACGTGCTCCTCCGTCCCGTCCCGGCCACCGGACCACGGCGCCCGGACTCGGGCCGCGTCCTCGGCTCCCACGCCGTCATCGAGGGGCTGCGTCGACCGTTCCGCTGCGCCCGCCCTCGCTGGTCTCGGCGCGGATCCCCGGGATCTCCGCGGGGTCGAGCAGCCCGATCGACGCGGCGTGCTCGGCGATCTCCGTGCTGTCGTCCACGGCGAGCATCGGCACCCCCAGCGCGGTCACCCGGTCCGCCAGGGCCCGGACCTCGGCGTCCCGGCGCGGGGTGCGCCCCGGGGGGCGGCGCACGTAGACCGCGCGGATCCGGTCCGGGTGTGCTTCCGCGACCGCCGCGTAGATCTCGGGGTCGAGCTGGCCGGTGTCGCCGACGAGGACCAGCCCGAGCGCCGGGTGCTCGTCCAGGATGCGCGTGATCAGCCCGATCTTGTGCTCGCGGGCGCCGATGCGGAACAGGTTGCCGTGCCCCGGACCCCAGTCGGTGAGCAGCAGCGGACCGAGCGGGAAGGCGCGCAGGGCGATGAACTCGAGCAGCGTGCCGTGCAGGTTCCACGGGCTGGTCGAGACGTAGAAGATCGGCCGGCACACCCCCGACGGCGGCGACACCAGCGCCCGGTACAGCGCCGCCGAGCCGGGTAGCGGGGCGCGGTCCGCGGTCTCGGTCAGCAGGGTCGCCCGCAGGAACGCGAGCCCACGGGTCAGGCCGGTCTCGAGGATGGTGTCGTCCACGTCGCTGACCACGGCCACGTCGGCCCGCGGGTCGACGACCAGTACCTTCGCCCGCGCGGCCGTCCCGTCCTCGAGGCTCAGCTCGGCCTCCTGCCAGCCGGGCTCCAGGCCGGGCCGTTCGACGACGGCGTCCACGTACCCCTCGACGTCCGCCCGGACGTGCCGGACCCCGGAGGGCGTGCGGATGGCGACCCGCACCTCGGGCAGCTCGAGGGTGAAGAACCGGCTGAGGCTCGCGAGGAGCACCTGCCGACGCGAACGCGGGCCGGGCGCGAGGTCGTCGTCGGGGACGGCGTCGGGATGCCCCATCGCCACCCGCGCGCCGATCCGGACGCGTCCGGGGGAACCGTGCCCGACGAACGGGATGACCAGCGGACGGCGCCGCCCGCGGATCACCACGACGACCATGACGAGCCGCCCCAGCACACGCTCCGCCGCGACGGCCAGGCGGACGAGGGCGGCCTTCGCCTGCGCGCGCTTCACGAGCTCCAGCGTGTCGGGAACACGATCAGCGCGCCACCCGGAGGTCGCGGCCGGAGCCTGCCCTCGGGCGTGCGGGCGGCCAGGCGTCAGACGCCGGGGTGGTCGGGGGTGCCACCACCGGAGCGGAGCTTGTCGAGCAGCGCGCAGACCTCGTGGTCACCGTGGTCGGTGAGGCGCTGGTCGAGGTAGTACGTGCCGTCGGGAGTGGCGATCTCCGGCCGGTCCGTGCCGTCGTCCTCGACGACCTCGTCGAGGTTGCGCGCCGGGTCGGCGAGGAGGGGGGCGGCGAGCTCGTCGACCGCGGCCTTCACGTCGTGGATGGCGTGCTGCTCGTCGAACGCGATCTCGCTCAGCAGTCGGCCCACGGTGACCCCTCCGGCGTCGAGCGGCGTGTGCAGCAGGGGCGGTCCGGTTGGTGGCCCGTCACGCCGCGGAGCGGGAGGTGCCCGGTCGTCGTCACGCTCCGGACTGTAGTTCCCTCGATCGGGTCACCCGGCGCACCACGCCGTCCCGTCTCCCCCCGGACGAGCGCCGGCCCGCCACCGAGGGCGCTCGATGACGGGCCGGGCGGGCCCACCTCTCCGGTCCCCCCTGTGCCGCGGAGGAGACGGGCTCACCCTCATGACGAAGTGACCTTGCCGGATGTGACAGGCGACGCCGAAATTCGTCGGGCCGATTCGGTGCCTCGATCACCGCGTTCGGCTCGGCGACGACGCGTCCACCTCCACCGGGTCCAGCGCCAGGCGGTAGCCCGTGGGGGTCGTCGCGATCAGCTCCGGCCCGGTGCGGGCCCGCACCCGGGAGACGACGACCTGCAGGGCCTCGGCCGGAGCGGACGGGCGGGACGAACGAGGAGGGCGGTCGCGGAGCCGCCCGGCACCAGAAGTACCGGTAGTGGTCCGCGGCGCCCGCCTCTCCCGCCGGGGACCAGGTGGCGTCGCGCAATGTGGATCCGTCCATCCGCGGCCCCGCCGATGTGGCCGACCTTCCGTTGTCGGGGCCTGCGATCCCGTTCACAGTGAAACGGTCGGTACGGACGGCGACGGGGTGCCACGCGGTCCATCAAGGGACACCCCCGGGGCTGTCACCCCTGTGCGGCCCCGGCACGACGGGGCCCGGCCGGGGTGTGGGCGCACACCCGGCTCCCTCGCCGCCCGGGCCGTGATCCGCCGCCGGCAGCGACGCCGGCACGACCCGAGGACGCCCATGTCGCTCACCGCAGCCACGGCCCCGATGCGCCTGTTCGCAGGCCGCCGGGGGCTGATGCTCGCCAGCATCCTGCTCCTCAACTTCGTCGTCTGGCTCGACAGCGCGAAGTTCAGCCTGCTCAATCCGTTCTGGTCCGCCGACCTCCACCTGTCGCCCGCGCAGATCTCCGGCGCCACGGCGAGCTACCTGCTCGGGTACTTCCCGCTGCTGCTGCTCGCCGGGATCATGGCCGACCGCGTCGGCGCGAAACTGATGCTGGTCATCTGCATCGTGGGGGTGACGGTGCTGTCGGCGACGATGGCGTTCGTCCACACCTACGAGGAGATGTGGTGGCGCAACTTCTTCTTCGGCATCTTCTTCGGGTTCCTCTGGGCACCGTCGCAACGGCTGCTCTCGGTCTGGTTCCCGGGGGCGCTCAACGCCCGGGCCACCTCGGTCTGGATGAGCTCCTGCCTGGTCGCCGGCGTCATCGCACCGGCGATCGCGCTGCCGCTCGCCAACCACCTGTCCTGGCGTGACGCGTTCCTGATCGTCGCGGCGCTCGGCATCCCGGCGCTGATCATGCTCGTGCTGTTCACCTCCAACAAGCCGGAGAAGCTGCGCGGCATCAGCGCCGCGGAGGTCGCCAGGATCCAGCAGGAGCACCGCGGCGCGACCGTGCGGGAGAAGCTGACCTTCCGCGAGCTGCTGGCCGCACTGAGGAACCGCAGCGTGCTCACCATGATCATCGCCACGGCGTTCGCGACCACCCCGACCTGGCTCTCCGGGCCGTGGCTGCCCTACGGCCTGATCACCCTCGAGAAGGTCGACCCGGACACCGTGGCCTGGGTGAGCCCGCTGATCGCCGCCGTCCCCGTGCTGTTCGGGCTGGTCAACGGCTCGCTGGTGGCCCGGTTCTTCGGCGGCCGGACCCGGCCCTGGCTGGTACTCGGGCCGGCCTGCGGGGCGATCGGCTTCGCGCTGGGTGTGGTGCTGCACGACTCCAGCTGGATCCTGTGGGGCTTCTTCATCGGCGCCTTCGCCTTCCTCTGCGACCCGATGTTCTGGGGCACGGTGAACAGCTACTGGTCCGGCATCGCCCGTCCGGAGGTCACCGGGACGCTCAACGGCGCCTCGGCGGCGATGCAGGTCGCGGTGGGCTGGATCCTCACCGACCAGAGCGGCAGGTGGATCGACTCGGCGGCGGAGGGTCGCGCCCAACTCGACACCGTGTGGATCGTGGGCGCGATCGTGTTCGCGATCGCGATCATCCCGGTCCTGCTCTCCCGCGAGGTGCGGGTGCACCAGGCCGTGGCGGCCGAGGCGGCGCCGGCCACGCCGCCGTCGATGACCACGGGCGGAGCCGTGGAGACCCGTCCCTGACGTCGGCCGGCGAGGTGGGACGCACCGGTCGTCCCGCCTCACCGGTCCACCCGGGACCCGGTGCCCGGTGCGGCGGACCTCCGTCCCTGGTCAGCGCGCCGGAGCGATGTTCTGGTTGAGGTGGAACAGGTTGTCCGGGTCGTAGGTGGCCTTGATCGCGCGCAGCCGGTCGTAGGTGCGGCCGTAGTTCTCCGGGGCGCGCTCGGCGTCGTCGGCGGACGTGAAGTTCACATAGCCACCCCGCGTGCCCGTGTAGGGCTGGATCGCGTCGTGGTACTCGCGCGGCCAGCGGGAGTTGACCTCGTCGTCGGCCGGGTCGGGCCAGGCCGCCAGGATGACCATCGCGTACTGCGCGTCGCGGTGGCCGAACGCCGTCTCCTCCGGGCCGACCCGGGAGACCGCACCGTTGAGCGGATAGAGGTGCATCGTCGAGGAGACGGTGGGCACGCGCAGGCCGAGCTCGGCATGGACCGCGATGGCCTCGTCCGGCAGGTCCCGAACGTAGCTGGCCTTCCAGTACTGCCGGATGCCCTTCGGGAACAGGCCGTCGAAGGCCGAGTTGAGCGCGGGGTACGGCATCGGCCCGACGAGTTCGGCCTTGACCTCGGCGACGTCGCGGAACGGCTTGATCGCCTGTTCACCCTGCTCCGCTCGCCCGCTCCAGCAGGTGACCATGACGCAGAACAGGTCCCCGTGACGGTCTTCCGGGATGAACGGCAGCGGCGGGGCGATCTGCCAGCCGAAGTACGCGCCGAGCTGCTCGGGCGCCTCCCGGATGTAGTCGTCGTACGCCCGCATGACCGCCGGCGCGTCCGCCACCTCGTAGAGCAGGGGGCCGCCGTAGATCGTCCCGACGTCGTGCAGGGTGAACTCGAGGGAGGTGACGACCCCGAAGTTCCCGCTGCCGCCGCGCAGCGCCCAGAACAGGTCCTCGTTCTCGTGCTCGCTCGCGGTGAGCAGGCGGCCGTCGGCGGTGACGACCTCCGCGCCGACCAGGTTGTCGCAGGACAGGCCGCAGCCGCGGGCGAGGTACCCGATGCCGCCGCCCAACGTCAGGCCGCTGACGCCGGTGGTCGAGATGACGCCGCCCGTGGTGGCGAGGCCGTAGGCATGGGTGGCGTGGTTGAAGTCGCCCCAGGTCGCGCCGCCGCCCACACGGGCGGTCTTCCTGGTCCGGTCGACGAACACGTTGTTGATCAGCCCGAGGTCGAGGACGACCCCGCCGTCGCAGGTGCCGAACCCCGGGCCGCTGTGGCCGCCGCCGCGGACCGCGAGGTCGAGGCCGGCCTCGCGGACGTGGTCGACGACGGCGACGACGTCCGCCGCCGCGGTCGCCCGCACGACGAACGCGGGCCGCCGGTCGTGCATGCCGTTGTGGACCGCGCGGAGCTCGTCGTAGCCGTCCTCGCCCGGCTCGACGACGGGGCCGCGCACCTGCTCACGCAGGTCGGCGATCGTGGTCATGTCCCCTCCTTCGCTGGTGGCGCGGACGACCGTCCCGGACGGGCGTTCCGGGAGCGTTCCCGATCACCCACCCCCGGCAGGGCCGACAGCGTGGCGAGCGCACGGTCGCGCAGCCACGGCGACTTCATCTCGACCGCCGTCCGGACGGCTTGCTCGACCCGGTCGACGGCACCGCCCGGGTCACCGGAGGAGGCGAGCAGCTCCGCGTCGATGCGGAGGAGCTCGGCCAGCAGGTAACGCTGGCCGGTGCGGTTGGTCAGGGCGAGTGCCTCCGCCACGACCGCCCGGCCGGCGGCCGGGTCGGCGCACCGGTGGTGACCGCGGGCCAGCAGGCTGAGCCCGAACGTCAGGTGCAGCGGCTGGTCACCGCGCATGCGGTCGGTCGCCCGCCGAAGGGTGGTGAGGCCGCGGTGGTGACCGGCGAGGAGGTCCGACCAGCCGACCAACAACTCGGCGATCACGGCGAAGAAGCCGATGTGCATCGCCGAGGTCACGCTGTCCAGGGCCGCCACCGCCGCGCCGAGGTCGTGGCCGACGGGCTCGAGCGCGGCGAGCTCCGCCTCGAAGGCGCGGACGTACCCGGTGGTCATCGGATGGTCGAGCTCGGTCGTCACCCGCAGCGCCTCGCGCATCGACCGGTCGGCCCGCGCCGGGTGTCCGCGGAAGAGCTGGGTGAGCGCGAGCCGGGACAGGCACACGGCCAGGGGATCCTGCGCGTACCGCGCGATGTGCTCCGGGGCGTCCTCGCGGCGGTACCGGGCGATCGCCTCGCCGAAATGACGCTCGGCGGCGGCGAACTCACCGCGCCAGAAGGACGTCACGCCGAGGACGTAGTCGCCCTCGACGCGGGCGGTGCGATCGACCTGCCCCGCGGCGATCAGGGCGTGCCCGTTCTCCTCGGCCCGGTCGAACCGGCAGCGGACGAGCGCGTGGAGCGCCAGCCCCCGCAGCAGCGACGGATCGGGACAGCGGCCCAGCCTGCGGTGCAGCGTGAGCGCGCGCTCGTGGCAGGGCCTGACCTCCGCCGCCCCGTACCCCCGCCGCGCGACCAGCGGCACGCCCATCGCGGTGAGCAGCCGCAACTCGGTCTCGTCGCGGACCGCACTCCGCGGCAGGTCCTCCAGCAGCCGCAGCGCCCGTCGGAGCAGCGCGATGCAGGCGTCGAGAGCGAAGACCTGGTAGGCGTGCCGGGCTGCGCGTTCGTAGGCCTCGACGGCACGGGATGCCAGACCAGCGCCGGCGAGGTGGAACGCGAGGCGCGCGCCGACGGGACCGAGATCCGCGGCGTGCTGCGTCTCGATCGCCTCGGCGACCCTGCGGTGCAGCGTGCGCCGGCGGGCCGGGCTGATCGAGTCCAGGGTCACGTCGCGCAGCCGGTCGTGGCTGAAGTCGTAGGCGGTGCCCCGCGCGCGGACGATGTGCCTTTGCCACAGCTCGTCGAGGTCGTCGGTCAGGTCGTCCTCGCTGCGGCCGGCCGCGGCGGCCAGCGTGGGCACCGTGAACTCGCGACCGATGGTCGCGGCGACCTCCGCCAGCCTCCGGGCCTCCGGCGTGAGGCGGTCGAGCCGGGCGCCGATCACGGCCCGGACGGTGGGCGTCATCGCGACCGACCGGGAGGCGCACGTCCCGAACCCGGCCCGTACGGCCTCGACGACGAAGAGCGGGTTGCCCTCGGTCTCCTCGTGGAGCCGCGCCACCACCTCCGCGGACATCTCCCGCTCTCCGACGAGGGTCGCCACGTCCGCGGTCGACTGCCTGTCGAGCGGCCCGAGGGGGATCACGGACAGGGTGCCGGCCCGGGCGAGCCGGCCACGCAGCAGCGTGACCGGGTGCGCCTCGCCCACTTCGTCGTCCCGGAGCGTGCCGGTGACGAGAACCGGAGCCGACGGTGCGCTCTGGACGAGGTAGCCGCACAGGTCCAGCGTGTCGGCGTCGCACCACTGCAGGTCGTCGACGACCAGCAGCAGCGGACGGCGCACCGCCGTGAGGCCGCGGACGACGGCGTCGAGGAGATGGCGGCGCCCACCCACCTCGGCGGACGGCAGGACCTCCGGGAGGTCGGGGCGCTCGGCGCGGAGCTCGGGCAGCAGGCGGGCGAGCTCGACCAGGGAGGCGGTGTCGAGGGCGTGCAGGTGTGCCGACACCGGCCCGGAGCGCAGCCAGTCGATCACCGGGCCCCACGGCGGCCGGCCCCCGGCCTCGTAGGCGCGCCCGGCGGCCACGACGTGGCCGTCGGCGGTGACGTGCCTGGCCAGTTCCTCGACGAGCCGGGACTTCCCGATGCCCGCCTCGCCCGTCACGAGCAGTAGCCGTGCCCGGCCGTGTGCGGCCTGCTCCCACGCGGTGAGCGCCGCGTGCCACTCGGCCCGCCGCCCGACCAGTCCGGATCCCGGGGAGGCGCGCCGCAGCTCCTCGGCCAGGCCGAGGGTCGCCGGTTCGGGCGGGACGGCGAGCTCCCGCTCCAGGCAGTCCCGGAGGCGCTCGTACGTCCGCAGTGCCTCGCTCCGCTCGCCCTGCCGGGCGTGTGCGCGCATCAGCAGCCGGCCGGCCGGCTCGTGGAGGGGGTCGAGCCGCAGCAGACGCCGGGCGTGCCCGATCACCTCGTCGTCCCGCCGTTCTGCCTCGGCCGCCGCCGCCAGGCGGGCGAGCGCCTCAACGGCACGCCGGCGCAGCCGCTCGCGCTCCGCGACGACCCAGTCGTCCTCGACCGCCGGCAGCAGATCGCCCCCGTAACTGTCCGCCGCCTCGACGAGGTCCCCGCGGGCGACGGCGTCGGTGAACGCCACGACGTCGAGCCGGGCCGCCGGTCCGGCGCTCCATCGGACCGCGCCGTCACGGGTGTCGACGAGTGCCGGCACGCCGGGGGTCGAGCAGCGGAGGTCGTGGAGGAGCTTGCGGAGGTTCGTCCGTGCCTGCGGCGCACTCGAGTCCGGCCACAGCTCAGCGGCAAGACGGTCCCGCGGCACGCCGGCGCCCCCGGCGAGGGCCACCCGCGCCAGCAGCCGCTGCATGCGGGGGGTGGTCAGCGTCGGGGCGCTCTCCCCGCGCACGCTCGCGCTGACCTCGCCGAGCAGCCGGATCACCACCGGTGTGCTGCCGTCCCCGGGGCGCCGGACCACCGTCGCGTGCACGCTCTCGCCCCTCCATGGTGAGCCGACTCCACCGAGTGGACTGCTGAGCCCGGACCGCGCACAGGGCCGTTCAGCCCGAATCCCGACGTCGGCGTGCCGGAGCCCCTCGGGCGCCCGGCGCCTTGTGCCGCACCACCAGCGCGGGATCCGCCGGTCCGCGTCGCGCACCTCGGTCCCGGGCCGGCCGCCGGCTCGCGGAATGACCGGTGGACGTCGATCGTTGCCGTGACGAGAATCGCCGATCTCGCGCAACACGCTGTCGAACGCCGCGTCGGCGTCGAGGCACCCGCGCGGAGCGACCTCAGCGACCCGGAACAGGAGCACTGTCAGCGTGAGCGATCCCCTCGCCCGCGTGCCGGACCCGGCGCCGGCGCAGGGCCCGGCGCCCGACCCCCCCGGGGTGTCGGACTGCGGCGGGCTGTGCGATCCGGGCCGGCTGGCGGCTCTGGCCGAGACCGGGCTGCACGCCGCACCGGACCCGGCCCTGGAGGCGCTCGTCGAGCGGGTCCGGCACCGCGTGCAGGTACCGGTGGCGTTGGTGTCGCTGGTGACCCCGCACCAGCAGATGTTCCCCGGGATGGCCGGCCTGCCCGAGCCGTGGGCGTCCAGACGCTCCACCCCGCTGTCGCACTCGTTCTGCCAGCACGTGGTGGCCACTGCCGCTCCGCTGGTCGTCGACGACGCCCGCGATCATCCCCTGGTTCGGACGAACCTGGCGGTCGCCGAGCTCGGCGTCATCGCCTACGCGGGCATGCCGCTGACCGACGAGGCCGGGCACGTCCTGGGCTCGCTGTGCGCCATCGACACCCGCCCCCGCCGATGGACGCCCGAGCAGGTGGAGATGCTGGCGGACCTGGCCCGGGCCTGCTCGGCCGAGCTGCGGCTGCGCCTGGCGAAGGCCGAGGCCGAGCGGGAACGCCGACGCCGCGACGACGTCGACGCCCAGCTGCGCCGGGCGTTCGACCGCTCCCAGACGCTGCTGTCCGCCTCCCAGGCCTTCGCCGAGACCGTCACCGTCGGCGACGTACGGGACAAGATCGGCGAGATCGTGCACAGCGACCTCCGGGCGCACTACGTCGGACTGACCCTGCTCGACGAGGCGGACCGGCTCCACCGGCTGCACGACCTGCGATTCCCCGTCGGTGCCGAGCAGCAGGCCCCCTGGGTCGACTACGACCTCGACACCCCGCTGCCGTCCGCCGAGGCCGTGCGGACCGGGCGGCTGGTGCACTATCCCGACCGCGCCGGCTTCGACGCCGCGCACCCCGAAGCGGTCCGCCGTCTGCACAGCGAGCTCGGGCTGCAGGCCCTCGTCGCGGCCCCGCTCCCCGGACCGACCGGTCCGATCGGCGCGATCGTGCTCGGCTGGGAGCACTCCCGGCCGCTCGACGCGGCCGACCTGGTCACGATCACCACCCTCGCCGGGTACGCGGCCCAGGCCCTGGCCCGGGCCCGCCACCGCCACGACGAGCAACGTCGGGTGACCGCCACCCGCGAGCTGCTCGAAGAGCTGCAGCGCACCCTGCTCACCTCGCCCTTCGAACCCGACCACCTGCAGCTCGCCGTCCGCTACCTGCCCGCCACGAGCGAGACCGCCCTCGGCGGGGACTGGTACGACGCGTTCATGCTCCGCGACGGCGCGTTGTGCGTGGCCATCGGTGACGTCGCCGGGCACGACCGCGTCGCCGTCGCCGCGATGGGGCAGCTGCGCAACCTGCTCCGTGGCATCGCCTACACCGCCCACGGCACCCCCGCCACGGTGCTCACCGAGCTCGACGGCGCCATCACCGACCTCGCGGTGGGCACCCTCGCGACCGCGGTGTTCGCCCGGATCGAGCAGACGCCCGAGCTCGCCGCCCGCGGGCTGCGCCGGCTGCACTGGTCCAACGCCGGCCACCCGCCGCCGCTGCTGATCGAGACGCACGGACGGCCCCGGCTCCTGGCCACCCGACCCGACCTCCTGCTGGGCACCGCGCGGGCCACGGAACGCACGGACCACGCGGAGGAGCTCGAGCCCGGCGTCACCCTGCTGCTCTACACCGACGGGCTCGTGGAGCGCCGCGGGCACGACCTGGACGACGGGCTGGCCTGGCTCACCGAACGCGCGGCGCAACTGGCCGGCGCACCCCTCGAGGACCTCTGCGACGGCCTGCTCGACGGGATCACCGAGCACACCGACGACATCGCCCTGCTCGCCATCCGCGCCCACCCCGAGGACCGCCCGCGCCCCGCCGCGTAGCCGATGGGCGCTGGCGACCCCGTCGGAGGTCGGGCTCGCGTCGCGGGTCGTCCCGGTACGGACTAGGCCCAGCGGAACTCGCGTAGCCCGTCGGCGGTGACCAGCCGACCGAAGGACAGGCCCGGAAGGTGTGCGGGGGCGAACAGGTCGCCCATCTCCGCGAGCTCGTCGGCGAGGCGCGCACGCAGGGCGTTGGCGGCGGTCCGATCGACGTCGAACATGCCCTCCCACTCGGGATCGGTCAGCTCGTTCACCGTGTGCACGACATCGCCGAGCAGCAGCGCGCGTTCACCGCCGTGGCTCACGACGAACACGGTGGATCCCGGTGTGTGCCCCGGTGCGGGCCGCGCACGCAGGCCCGGTGCCAGGTCGACCTCCTCGTCGAAGGTCTCCAGCTGCGCCTCGATCGGGGACAGTGCCTCCAGCATCGTGGGCTCGGCCGCGGGGCCGGTCATGAAGTACGCCCAGTCCGCCGCGTGCACCCGGTACGTCGCGCGCGGGAAGGTGGTCTCGCCGCGCGTGGTCGACCAGCCGACGTGGTCCACGTGCATGTGGGTGAACACCACGTCGGTGACGTCCTCCGGCGCGACGCCGAGCCGCGCGAGGTTCGCCACCAGCCCGCCCGTGTCGAAGGCCTCGTGGATGAACCCGTTGCCGGCTCCGAGGTCGACGAGGATCGTCCGGCCCCCGGTGCGGAACAGGAACGAGCCGATGTCCATGGCGATGCGGCCCTGCTCGTCGAGCGGCTGGTGCGGGCAGTCCCAGGCCGATCCGCGGACGTGGCGTACGGCCATGTCCAGCGGCAGCCGCGCGGTGCCGTCGAGCACGGGGACGATCTCGAGCGCTCCGATCTTCACTTCTCCCCCGGCCTCAGCACGACCTTCCCCACGAACCCCTCCTCCACGCGATCGTGCGCGGCCGCCACCTGCGCCAACGGGTACCCCACCACCGGCAGGGCGGTGAGGCCGCCGACGGCGAGGGCGTCGGAGGTCCAGCGGACCGCCGACGCCAGCTGCTCGGCCGCCAGCCCGTAGAGCAGCACGAACTGCAGCGTGACGTTCCCGCTCATCAGTGGCCCGCCGGCCAGGCGCAGCTCCGGCTCCGCGGCGTAGGTCGAGATCGTCCCGCCGGGGGCCAGGACCGCCAGGTCCAGCTCCATGTTGGCCGCCGGGGCGACCTCGACGACGCGGTCGACGCCTCCCACGAGGTCACCGATGCGCCGCGCCACGTCCGGCTCGGTGTGGAGCACCACGTGATCGGCCCCCGCTTCGAGCGCGAGCGTCCGCTTCTCGTCGGAGCTCACCGTGGCCACGACCTCGGCGCCGGCGTGCTTGGCCAGCTCGATCGCGTAGTGGCCCACCGCCCCCGCCCCGCCCGCGACGAGGACGGTCCGCCCCTTCACCGCCTCCGGGCTCCCGCCCAGGCAGTGCGCGGCGGTCAGAGCGGGGACGCCGAGGCACGCACCGAGGTCCGCCGACGCGCCGTCCGGCAACGGGACCGCCTGAACGGCGGGCAGGACGGCGTACTCGGCCGCGGTGCCGTAGCGGTTGCGATAGGCCGCCAGGTAGGTCCAGACCCGCTGTCCCACCGCGAGGCCGGCGACGTCGCTCCCCACGGCGTCGACCACGCCCGCGCCGTCGTGGTGCGGGACCTGGAACCCGTCCGGCCGGCGGCGGGTGAGCCCGGCGCGGGTCTTCCAGTCGGTCGGGTTGATCCCCGAGGTGACCATCCGGAGCCGTACCTCGCCCGGCCCCGGCTCCGGCACGTCGAGCTCGACGATCTCGAACACCTCGGCCGCCGGGCCGGGCCGCCGGTACACCGCCGCCCGCATCACGACCGCCGCTCCCGCACGAGCCCGTGGTAGTGGCGGACCGCGCGCTCCGGGTCGAAGCGGGCGCGCCAGCCCAGCTCCGTCTCGATGCGAGTGGGGTCGAGCACCATGTACGCCGGCTCCGCGGCACCCATCGGGTTCAGTCCCGGGCCCACCCGCAGCTCCGCGTCCGGGACGACCCGCCGGATCACCTCGGCGAACTCGGCCAGCGAGAGAGCGCGGCCGCTCGACACGTTGTAGGCCCGATGCCGGAGCGGTCCGGGGGCCTCGGCGACGGTGGCGATCGCGTCGGCGACGTCGAGGACGTAGAGCAGGTCGTCCCGCTCCTCGCCGCCCTGCTCCAGCGCGAACGGACGGCCCGCGGCAGGCAGCTCGATCATCGCGCTGTACACCGACACCAGGCCGATGCCCGTGGCCGCGCCGTGCCGTTGGAGCTTTCCGGGCCCGTAGATGGTCGAGAACCGCAGGCCGACGCACTCGACCGGGGTCATGCGGCCGTACCAGTCCAGCACGTCCTCGGCCGCCGTCTTGGTGATGTCGTACATCCCCCGTGGCAGCCGGGTGTCGTCCTCGGTGATCGGCTCGTAGGTGGGGTGTCCGCGCTTGCCCGTCGTCGGCCCGTAGACCGCCTTGGAGCTGGTGAAGACCACGCGCCGGACGCCCGCCGCGGCCGCCGCGGCACAGACCTGCGCGGTGCCCCCGATGTTCACCTCGATCGCCGTGTGGGGGTCCCGGTCGCAGTCCACGAAGGCCGCGAGGTGGACGACGCACTGCGCCCCGCGCATCGCGGCGGCCAGCGCCGCTCCGTCCCGGACGTCGCCGACGACCACCTCGATCCGCTCCGCCACGTCCTCGACCAGGGACAGGTCCTCGCGGTTCTCGAACACCACGACCTCGTGTCCCCGGCCCAGGAGCTCCCGGACGACCCAGGCCCCGTTCACCCCCAGCCCACCCGTCACCAGCACACGCATCGGGTCATCCTTCCTCGGCGAGCCGTCGGAACGACGGGACCATGGGCGCGTACGCGCTCATCCCACCATCGACGACGAGCACCTGGCCGTTGATGAACGCGGCCTCCGGCGAGGCGAGGAACAGCGCGGCCAGTGCGACGTCGTCCGGTCGCCCGAGCCGGGGGGCGGCGACGTGTTCCACGAGCACCTCGGTCTGCGCCGCGGAGTACATCGCCTCGGTGCCGGGCGAGATGATCGGCCCCGGTGCCACGACGTTGCACCGCACACCCTGTCTGCCGTACTCCACGGCGATCGACCTGGACAGCCCGATCACCCCGGCCTTCGCCGTGGCGTAGGCCGGGCGGGCCTCGAGCGAGAGCCAGGCGACGAGCGAGGATGCGTTGACGATGCTCCCCCCACCGGCCCGCAGCATGTGCGGCACCGCGTGCTTCGCGGTGAGCACGCAGCCCATCAGGTCCACGCCCAGCTGACGCGCCCACACCGACGGGTCGCTGTCGGCGACGGGGCGGTCCTCCGGGACCACCCCCCGGTTGGACGCGTAGTTCTGCAGCACGTCGACGCTGCCGAAGGTCCGGACGGTGAACGCGACCAGCTCCTCGACCTCGCTCTCGTCCGAGACGTCCGCGACGAACGGCTCGGCCACCCCGCCCTCGTCCCGGATGCGGTCCACCGTGGCCGCCGCGCCCGCCTTGTCGACGTCGGCGACGACGACCCGGGCCCCCTCGCGGGCGAACAGCTCCGCCGTCGCCGCACCGATCCCGGAGCCCGCCCCGGTGACCAGCGCGGACTTCCCGGTCAGCCGTCCGGGCCTCATGCCGGTCATGTCGACGCCCGCCGGACCGACGTCGACGCGAGCACGACGACCAGTGTCACGAGCCCGGCCGCGGACATGTACCAGGCGGGGGCGATCCTCTCCCCCGACAACTCGATCAGGAGCGTCGCGACGAACGGGGTGGTGCCGGCGAACAGCGCCGAGCCGAAGCCGTACGCGATGCCGAACCCGGAGACCCGGACCTGCGTCGGGAAGAGCGCGGCGAACAGGGCCGGGATGGCGCCGCCGAAGGCGGCGACCGGGACCCAGAGAATCAGCTGACCGAGCAGGACCGACCCGAAGCCGCCGAGCCCGATGATCAGCAGACAGGGATAGGGAAGGACCACGGAGAGGACGCACGCGAGGACGAGGACCGGCCTGCGTCCGTACCGGTCCGAGAGGTGCCCGAACAGCAGGACCATCACAACCCCGACAGTCGTCGAGAGGACCACCGTCGTCAGAGCCGGGACGGCGGACATGCCGAGCACGGACCGGATGTAGGTCAGCACGAACGCCTGCAACGTCGCAGCCGCGATGTTGAACCCGAGGCAGATGCCGAGCACGGTCAGGAAAGCGCGCCAGTGCTCCCGGAAGAGGGTGCGCAGCGGGCTCCTCGCCCGCGCGTTCTCCGCCTCGACCTTCTCGAACTCCGGCGACTCCGCGATGCGGTACCGCAGGTAGAGCCCGATGGCCAGCAGCGGGAAGCCGAGCAGGAACGGCACCCGCCAGCCCCAGCTGTTCAGCGCGTCCACGCTCAACGAGAGGGTGAGGAGCAGGACCACGAACGCACCGAGCACGCTGCCCGCGGTGGAGGAGAAGAACGCGTAGGAGCCGTAGAGCCCGCGGCGGCGCCGGGGAGCGTGCTCCACGAGGAAGCTCGCGGACGTGCCGAACTCGCCGCCCACGGAGAGCCCCTGCAACAGCCGGGCGACGCAGAGGAGCAGCGGCGCGAGGACGCCGGCCCGGTCGTAGGTCGGCATCACCCCGATGAGCACGGTGGTCACGCCCATGATCAGGACGGCGACGGCGAGCGGCAGCCTGCGCCCGCGCCGATCCGCGAGGCGGCCGAACAGGATGGCGCCCACCGGCCGCATCACGAATCCGACGGCGAAGAGGGCCAGAGTGGACAGGATGGCCACCAGCGCGTCGCCGGCCGGGAAGAACAGCTGCGAGATGACCGGGGTCAGCGACGCGAAGATCGCGAAGTCGTAGAACTCCAGGGCGTTGCCGGTGCCGGCGGCGACGACCGACCGCCGCGAGAGGGTGGTGACGTCGGGCGGTGCGGGCGCCGGGCTCGTCGCGTCCGGCGGGGATGACTGGGACATCGTTGTCTCCGATCGTCGGGGGTGGTCAGACCGTGACCCCGTCGGTCACGCGGTCGAGCCGGGGGACGACGTCCTCGGCGAAGCGTCGCAGGCCCCGCACCGTCTCGTCGTGCCCCAGGTGTCCGGCCTGCCCCATGAGCAGCAGGTGGCCGAACCCGCCGACATGGTCGTAGAAGCGCTCGATCTGGCCGGCGACGGTGCTCGCGCTTCCCGCGAAGACGATCCCCTGCTCGATGAGCTCGTCCAGCGACATCGACGCCAGGTCCTTCTTCGCCGGTCCGCCCTGGTCCCGGAGCAGCGCCGGGTCGTGCACGGCGCCGTGGGCGCGGAGGCCGGCGGCCCGCAGCTGGTACGGGATGTAGCCCGGCGGGTAGAGGAACTCCGTCGCGACCTTGTTGGAGTGCAGGTACCAGAGCAGCGTGCGGGCGCCCTCGAGGCCCTCCTCGTCGGTCCGTCCGGTGTAGACCAGGGCGGCGTAGCCGAACCGGTCGTCGCCGGGCGTCGGCAGGCCCTGCTCGGCGCAGCGGTCGCGGTACACCTGGTAGACCGCGCGCGTGCCCTCGTACCCGGTGAGGAACGTCCCGAGTCGGTAGCCGTGATCGGCGATCCGGGCGGCGCTGGTGGGGCTGACCGCGGTGACCCATACCGGCGGGGTGGGCTCCTGGTAGGGGCGCGGCCAGATGTTGACCTGCCGGTGGTGGAAGAACTCGCCCTCCCAGTTGAAAGGCCCGTCGTGGGTGGACCAGGCCCGGGTGATGAGCTCGATCGCCTCCCACATGCGCTCGGTCATCCGGATGGGCTTGCTGTTCGTCGCCGAGATCTCGTAGGGAACCCCGCGCACGAACCCGACGTCGAGGCGACCGTGGCTCAGCAGGTCGACCAGTGCCATCTCCTCGGCGATCCGGACCGGGTCCCTGCGGTTCGCGACGGGGTTGCCCAGCAGGAGGATCCGCGCCCTGGTCGTGACCCGCGCGAGCACTCCCGCGACCACCGGCGCGACGGAGTTCATGCAGGTCGCGGTCGAGTGGTGCTCGTTCACCATCACGTTCAGCCCGCACTCGTCCGCGACCTGCCACTCACGGATGTAGCGGTCCCACAGACCGGCCGCCCGCTCGGGGTCGATCACCCCGTTCGGCAGCGTCACCCGGATCGACTCGTAGCTCTCGGGGTCCGGCAGGTAGGGGTAGGCCGTCTCGCTGAAGTGCCAGTGCTGCACGGTTTGCTCCTCTCCTGTGACGTGCGGTCAGACGGCGGACTTGGCGACCAGGCGGGCCACGTCCTCCGGGCACTCGGCCTGGGGGCGGTGCCCGGCGTGCTCGACCAGCTCGAACCGTGCGCCGGGAATCCGACCGGCGAGGCCCCGCCCGTACTCGGGCCGCACGATGCCGTCGCGGTCGCCCCAGACGACCGTGGTCGGCACGGAGATGCGCCAGGTCCAGTCGAGCAGCCGCGGGTTGTGCATGTAGGGCTCCCAGCCGTAGGTCACGAGGGCCTCCTCGTTGCGGGCCATCTCGAGGACCGCGCCCACGTCCGCCCGCCCGAGATCGCCCAGGCCACGGGCCGCGTCGGCGTAGAGATGCCGGTCCAGCTCCGCGTGCGGCGTGGCGAAGAGGTCGACCACCTCGCGTTCGAGGGGTCCGCCGAGCTTGACCCCGAGCGAGTCGACGAGCACGAGGTGGGAGATCCGCGCGCAGCTCCGCACCGCCATCTCCATCGCGACCCACCCGCCGAACTGCAGGCCGACGAGGGTCACGTCGGTCAGCCCGGACCGGTCGAGCCACTCGAGGTAGAGGTAGGCGAGGTCGTCCACGGAGCGGCACCAGTCCGGGCGCGGAGACCGGCCGAAGCCCGGGTGGCTGGGCGCGACGACGGAGAACTCCTCCGCCAGGGCGGCCAGGAAGGCGGCGTCCTCCTCGGCGCGCTCGGCGCCGGGGAGCACCAGGGCGACCCGCTCCCCGTCGCCGTCGACGCGGGTGTCGAGGTGCACACCGTTTCCGAACTCGACGCCGCTGCGGGCGTCCACGAGATCCAGCGTCTGCACGATGCCTCCAACGGGGCTCGACGGCCCCACGAGTTGCTGCGGTCCGGGTCGGCGCCTCGCGGGAAGCGCCGTCGCGTCCGGTGTCAGGAAGTCTCGCGCCCCGTCGCCGCGATGACTGTGACCTGGATCCGGCGACTCCTCACCGCGCGCTCGTGGGCGCCGCGGTGCCCGTCGCGCTGCGGCCGCCGTCGACCACGTACTGGGCGCCCGTGGTGTTGGAGGCCAGGTCGGAGCAGAGGAACAGCACGACGTTGGCGACCTCCTCGGGGGTGGAGTAGCGGCCGGTGGGCTGGGCTGCGCGGTTCCGCGCGGTGAGCCCGTCGGGGTCCTCGGGCGCGATCTGCTCCTCGAGCCGGCGCATCGCGACCGTGTCGACCGGGCCGGGGCACACGGCGTTGACCCGCACTCCCTGGCGCGCGACCTCACCCGCCGCCGCCTTCGTCAGCCCGATCACCGCGTGCTTCGAGGCGACGTAGGCGGGCGCGCCGGGGGTGGCGACCAACCCCGCCACCGAGGCCGTGTTCACCACCGCGCCGCTCCCCTGCTCGATCATGAGCGGCAGGACGTGGCGCAGGCCCAGGAAGGCACCCTTCACGTTGACCGCGATCACGGCGTCGAAGTCCGCCTCGTCGTACGCGGCGGTGGGCGCGACGGTGCCCCCGATGCCTGCGTTGTTGACGAAGCAGTCGATCCGGCCGAACTCCTCGAGCGTGGTCCGGACGTAGGCCTGCACGTCGGTCGTGCTGGTGACGTCCGCGGTCACCGCGAGCGCCTTGCCGCCCTCCTCCCGGATGCTCTCGACCGTGCGTTCCGCGGCCGCCGCGTCGCGGTCGACCGCGACGACGGCGGCGCCGTACCGGGCGAACGCCAGGCACGCGGCGCGCCCGATCCCGCTGCCGCCGCCGGTAACCAGCGCGACCTTGCCGGTGAAGTCCATCGTCGACTCCCTTCAGTAGTGGACGGCGCCCCGGTTCCCTCCCGCGACGCTGATGCCGTCGCCGGTCACGGCGGCCACCCGGGGCGAGCAGAGGAAGACCACGACGTCCGCGACCTCCTCGGCGGTGACGAGCCGACGCAGGCTGGTCGTCTCCGCCAGCACGGCCCGCACCTCCGGCGGTTTCGGCTCGACCGGGCCGGGGTGTACCACCGTGGCGCTGACCCCGTGCGGCCCGAGCTCGTCCGCGAGGTTCGCGGTGAGGGCGGCGACGGCGACGTTGCGGATCGTGCCGGACATCGATCCGGTGCGGCGGGCGTTCAACCCGGAGACGTTCACGATCCGCCCCGCGCCCTGCCGGACCATGTGCGGCGCGACCGCGCGGGCGCACCGCAGGTAACCGAGGACCTTGGTGTCGAAGTCCGCCGCCACCTCGCGGTCGGTGAGGTCGGCGAGCGCCGCGGGCGCCCCACCGGACGGGGTGGCAGCGGCGTTGACCAGCACGTCCACGCCACCCCACTCCGCCACCACCGCATCGACCATCGCGCGGACCGCTGTGTCGTCCGTGGTGTCGGTGGAGATCGGGAGCAGGTCCGCTGTCCCGAGCCGGCGCGCGGCGTCGCGGAGGCGTTGCGTGTTCCGGGCGACGAGCGCCACGCGGGCCCCTTCGGCGAGGAGCCCGCGGGCGACGGCGAGCCCGATGCCCCCCGATCCGCCCGTCACGATCGCCCGCGCGCCCTTCAGCTGCAGGTCCACCGCTCTACCCTGCCGCCGTGGCTGCCGCAGCCCGGAGGGCCGCCGCCGTCGCGCCGACCGCCGCCGCGGACGCACCGCGCAGTCCGGCGAGGATCCGTTCGATCGCCGCCTCCGTGGCCTCGGTGCACCGGTCGACCAGCCCGTGGACGACGGCCTCCTGCGCCGCCCAGATCTCCCCGCCGTAGAGCAGCAGCCCGGCCGGACCGGGGCCCACGACCTGCACGAGACGCTGCACGTGGACCGGCTCGTACACGATGCCGTGGCGCAGCGCGGGGATGCCGAACCGCGAGCGGGGCGAGCAGATCCGCACGTCGCAGGCGAGGGCGAGGCTGCAGCCCGCCCCGAGGCACGGACCGTCGATCTCCGCGAGCGTCGGCAGGGGGAGGTCCCGCATCCGCAGGACGGTCGCCTCGGCGAGCTCCTGGATTCCGCCGACGTGATCGGGTTCCGCGCTCCGCAGCTCGCCCAGGTCGGCGCCCGCCGAGAAGCTCCCGCCCGCGCCGCGCAGCACGACCGCGACCAGGTCCCGGGTGCCGTCGAGCGCGTCGAGGTGCCGGTGCAGGGTCGCCCACATCTCCCCGGTCAGTGCGTTCCGCTTCGCCGGTCTGTCGAGCGTCAGCCGCGCGACCCGGTCGCGGAGCTCGAGCCGGACGGTCATCCGCCCACCACGTGGTCATGCCGCAGGTCCTCGATCTCCGCACCGTCGAGCCCGATCTCCTCGAGCAGCGCCACCGTGTCCTCCCCGACGGCGGGCGCCCGGCGCCGGGCGCGCGGGGCACCGTCGGCGATCAGCGGCGTGTTCACGATCCTGCGGTGACCGAACCGCGCGGGGTCGCTCGGGAACATCCCCCGCGCGGCGTACTGGGGGTCGTCCAGCATCCGGGGGACGTCGTTGACCGGCCCGCACGGCACCCCGGCCGCACGCAGGCGCTCGATCCAGGAGTCCCGCGGCGCGGTGGCGAACCGGGCCTGCAGCAGCGAGGCGAGCTCCTCGCGGTGCACGAAGCGGGCGTACTCGCCCTCGAAGCGGCTGTCGCCGGCGAGGTCGATGTCGAGGACGGCGCACAGGTCCTCCCACGAGCGTTCGGTCGCGCCGATCACGAGCACCGCGTCGTCGCCGCACGTGAACGCCTCGTAGGGGGCCGTGAGCCGGTGCGCGGTCCCGAGCGGGCCGGGTGCGGTGTCCGTCCCGACGAAGTCCGCGACCTCCCAGAGCGACCATCCGGCGATGGTGTCCGCCAGCGAGACGTCGATGTGCGCCCCGCCGTGGCCGTCCCGCACCCGGCGCAAGGCCGCCAGCACACCGATCGCCCCCCACATCCCGGTGCCGAGGTCGCCGATGGGGTAACCGGCCTTCGCCAGCTCCCCGCCCGCACTGCCCGTCACGCTCAGCAGACCGCCGTACGCCTGGGCGACCAGGTCGATCCCCTTCGCGTCCCGCATCGGTCCGAACTGCCCGAACCCGGAGATCGAGCAGTAGACGAGGTCCGGGCAGTCGCCCTTGAGGTCGTCGTACGAGAGGCCCTGCCGGGCGAGCGCACCGACCCGGAAGTTCTCGACCAGCACGTCCGACCGCGCCGCCAACGCCTTCACGACATCGCGACCCCGATCGGTCTTGATGTCCACGGCGATGCTGCGCTTGTTGCGGTGGACGAGGTCGAACGGCAGCGGCGCCTGCTCCTCGCCGACCAGCCGGCGCCGGAGCGGGTCGCCCTCGACCGGCTCCACCTTGACGACCTCGGCACCGAGGTCGGAGAGGATCGTGGTGCAGTAGGGGCCGGCCAGGGCACCGGTGATGTCCAGCACCCGGACCCCACCCAGGAAGTCAGGCATCGGATCCCACCCCTCTCATGACGCTCCTCAGCACGGCGATCTCCTCGGCCAGTTGACGTTCACTCACCGCGGCACCTCGGACCGCCAGGGACCCGTGGTAGGTGCCCGGGAACAGGTGCACCTCGACACCGACACCGGCGACCAGCAGCGACCGCGCGAAGTCGATCGCCTCGTCGCGAAGCGGATCGAACTCGGCCGCCGAGATGTAGGTGGGCGGCAGTCCCGTCAGATCCGTGGACCGCCCCGGCGCGGCGAGCGGCGGGACCCCGCCGGTGCCCCGCTCGACCGGTCCGAGGTAGGCCGACCAGCAGATCTCCACGTCTCGCCTGGTGAGGGCCGGGGTGTCGGTGAACCTCCTGCTGCTGACGGACTCGAGGCGATCGTCCAGCACCGGCGAGGCGAGGAACAGGAACCGGACCGGCGGCCCGCCCCGGTCCCGGGCCAGCAGCGCCGTCGCGGTCGCCAGTGCCCCGCCCGCGCTCACGCCGTGCAGGACGACGAGAGCGGGGTCGATCCCCAGCTCGCCGGCGTGGTCGTGCAGCCAGACGAGTCCGCTGTAGACGTCCTCCACCGGCGTGGGGAAGGGCCACTCCGGCGACAGGCGGTAGCCCACCGAGACCACGACGCTCCCGACCTCGCGCGCGATCTCCACGTTCCGCGCGTGGGTCGCGTCGAGGTCGCCCAGGATGAAGCCTCCGCCGTGCACCTGGACGACGGCGCCCCGGTTGCGACGGCGGTCCGGCCGGTACACCCGCAGCCTGACGACGTGCCCGTCGGCTCCCGTGCAGGTGCGCTCCTCGACCGTCACGCCCGTCTCCGCGGTAGGTCGCGGTGGTACCCGGCTCGCTGCGATCCGGCGGGCTGCCGCGACGTCCGCGCGGTCCACGTGCGGCAGTGCGGCGGCGGATGCGACCAGGTCCTCGTCGATGCGGTACGGGCTCACTCGTCCCGCACCCCGCTCCAGCCGCCCAGCGGCGTGGACGCGAGCGACCGCAGGAGCCCCGGGTCCTCGATCCAGATCTGCCGGCGCGAGCGGCGGATCGCGCCGGTGTCGCTCAGCTTCTTGAGCGTGCGTGCGACGACCTCCCGCACCGAGCCGATCGCGCTCGCGAGCTCCGCCTGGTCCGTCTGCACGAGCAGCCCCTCGACCGTGGGGGTGGCCATCTCGAGCAGGTGCCGGCTGACCCGCTGCTGGACGGAGCCGAAGAGGTTGTCCTCGAAGTAGGCCACGGTCTCGTAGGTGGACTCCGCGAGGTACACGGCCACCTGGTAGCTCAGCGCGGCGTGGGTCCGCATCAGGCGCCGGAAGGTGTTCGGGTTCAGCAGGGAGACCTCGCAGGTGGTGACCGCGTGCAGGGACGCGGGCGCGCCGTGCGTCAGCATGGCCGGAACCGCGGTGATCTGGCCGACCGTCATGTACCGCGTGGTGACCTCGCGCCCGTCCCAGGAGGTGATCTGTGCCCGGATCCGACCACTGTGGATCAGCGCGACGAGGTAGTCGCCCTCGGTCGCCCGGCAGATGCACGCTCCGGCGGGGTAGGTCACGATCCGGCTGTCCGCCAGGAGCGCGTCCCGGATCTCCGGGTCCTGCCCGGACAGGAAGCTCCTCGACCACGCCTCCAACGCCGCCGACGCGCTCATCCCTCGCCTCGCCTCGTCTCCGCACACCCTGTCGTCCCTGGGAACGGGGACCCTCCCGACGAGGCCGCTACCCGGCAACAGACTCGGCCCGATCGAGGTCGAACTGCAAGGTGGTCCTCGATCTGGGATCCCGGGCGGGCCACGTGCCCGCCTCGACGCGCTGCACGAACCGACGGACGAGGTCGTTGAACAGCCGGGGGTCCTCCAGGTTCGGCACGTGCCCGCTGTTCGGCAGCACCTGCAGCCCGCACGCCGGGACGGTCCGCTTGAGCAGCAGCCCGGTGGACAGGCAGGCCTCGTCCTCGTCCCCCGTGACGACGAAGAGGGGAATCCTGAGCGCGCGGAGCTCGGCGGTCAGGTCGTGCAACGCCGGACGCCGCCCTTGGACCTCGGCGATCGTGTGCGCCAGTCCTTCGACCGAGTGCTCGGCGAACTGGTCGACCATCTCCTGCCACGCGGCCGGGTCGCGCGCCTTCAACTGCAGGCGGCTGGGCCCCTCGGCCATCCGGTTGCCGACGGCGGCCGCGCCGTGGGCCCGGAGCTCCTGCGCAACGGTGTGGGTCTCGGCGAGGTAGGCCGCCCGCGTCTCCGGGTCGGAACCGGAGCCGACGCTCGCCGCCAGGATCGACCGCACCCGGTCCGGGTGCTGCAGACCCAGCTGCAGCGCGGTGTACCCGCCCATCGAGAGCCCGACGACGTGTGCGCTCTCGACCTCGAGGGCGTCGAGCACCGCGACGGCGTCGGCCACCGCGCGTCGCCAGGAGTACGCCGACGGGAGGGCCGGCACGTCGGACGGCGGGTAGCCGCGCGCCGCGTACGTGAGGCAGCGGTGGTCGGCGCCGAGGTCGGCGACCTGCCGGGCCCAGCTCCGGTGGTCGCCCGCGTACTCGTGGAGGAAGAGGACCGGGACCCCGCGCCCGCTGTCGGTCACGTGCAGTCGGACCCCGTCCGACGTCTCCACCCCGCCTTGTGTCGCATCCACGTCGATGCTCCTCCCAGCCGTTCCTGCGCTACGGCCATCCTGGTGCGGGCCGGGGCCCGGGTCTGTGACCCAGGTGCGCTCAGAACCGCGCCGCCTCCGGGATGATCCGCTCGCCGAAGAGCTCGAGCGGCGCGATCTCCGCCGCGCCCGGCACCCGGGTGTGCGCGTGCGCGATCCCCAGCCCTGCCAACCGCTGCAGCTCGCCGAGGATCGCCTCGACGTTCTCGCCGTCGGGACCGGGGTCCATCGGCAGCACCACGGTCTTCTCGATGTCGTCGTAGTCGCGCCCGACGGCCGCGCAGTGCTCGCGGAGGACGTCGAGCTTGCGCTCCAGCTCGGGGGACGCGAACAGGTTGCAGGCCTGCGCGTACTGCGCGACCAGCCGCAAGGTCCGCCGCTCGCCGCCCCCCGCGACCAGGATCGGCGGATGCGGTCGCCGCAGCGGCTGCGGTGCGTTGAGCGCCCGCTCGAGCGTGTGGTGCTCGCCGTCGAAGCGCTCGTCCTCGTCCGACCACATCTGCAGGCAGATCCGCAGGGTCTCCTCCAGCCGCGCGAAGCGCTCGGCCGTCGGCGGGAACGGCAACCCGAGCCCCCGGGCCTCGTCCTCGAACCACCCCGCCCCGACACCCAGCCAGGCCCGCCCGCCGCTGAGCACGTCCAGCGTGGTGACGCATTTCGCGAGCAGCGCAGGCGCGCGATAGGTCGCCGCTGTGACCCAGGTCAGCAGCTCGACGCGGGAGGTGCACGCCGCGAGGTAGCCGAGTGTCGTGTACGCCTCGAGCATCGCGCTCTCCGGCCCACCGTTGGCAGGGATCTGCCACAGGTGGTCCGCCACGGCGACACGCGCGAACCCGGCCTCCTCGGCGGCCACCGCGACCCGCCGCAGGTCCGCGGCGAGTGTGGGCGCACCGCCCGGCCAGGTGAAGTCAGAGACCTGCAGACCGATCTTCATACGCGAGCCAATCTCGAGGCGGGCCCCTAGGTGAGCGGTGCCCGTCGTGCTGCCGCTGCCAGGTGCCGGAGTGTCGCGCGAGTACCCCGGGTGTGACTGTGACCTGGATCCAGGGGCGTGCAGGACGACGAGCCGGTCGAACCACGCGCGGGCGAACAGGGGGTCGTGGTCGGCCCGGAGGAGTCGGCGGCGCGCGGAGTTACCGGCGGTGTTCTTCGGCCGTCCGGCGGCCGCACAGGGGCGAGCGTCGCTCGCAGGGCCCCGGATTCCACCCCGGTCGGATCGACGCTTCGTACTTCCGCGCTCCCGCGGCGGTGTGCTGCGTGGCTACGCGGAGCCCGACCCAGCGAGCGGTCGCACGACCGCCAGCTGTGAGCGGCACCACTGATCTCCCTCTTTCCAGCGCCCCTCGGGCGCCTCTTCACTGGGATCGGGTCGCCGGAGGGAAGGAGCGAGGCAGTGTCTGAAGCAACGGAGGACGCTCCTCACGAGATGCTGCAGACGCTGGGCCTCCAGCGCATCGTGGCGTTGGGCGGTGGTCGCGCCAGCCTGGAGTTCCTCGCCGGCATGCACATGTGCCACTCGGGGGGTGTGGTGCAGGGCGGGTTCGTCAGCGGCTGGATCGACGCGGCGATGGCGCACGCGGTCATCGGGCTGCACGGCGAGCGTGGCGACCACGACGTCTCCCCGATCTCCCTCGAGCTCAAGATCAGTTTCTTCGCTCCGGCGCGTCCGGGCCTGGTGACGGCGGAGGGGTGGATCGAGCTGAGCGGCCGGTCCACCTGTTTCGCCGAGGGTCGCCTGCTCGACGCTGCGGGCCAGGTCGTCGCGAAGGGGACCTCCACCATTCGGCTCCTCTCCCGGGCCCGGGTCGAGGCGGCCTCGCGCGCCACCGCCGCGCTCGCGGGCGACCTCGACCCACAGGCGGAAGTCCGAGACCTCGATCCTCTGCGACGGTGATGCCCCGCCGGCTGGCGATCCCGGCCGGCGCGTCACGATCGTCGAACACCTGTCCGCAGCTCGGCGTTGTGCTGGTCAGAGCTGTGGAGCGGGCGACGGGAATCGAACCCGCGTAGCCAGTTTGGAAGACTGGGGCTCTACCATTGAGCTACGCCCGCGTGCCCGCGGATCTCTCCGCGGACGGGCCCAAGCCTAGCGGATCGATCGCCCCGGCCCGGGGCACCCCGCCCCTCCCCTTACACTCTGGCCTGACGGGGTGTGGCGCAGCTTGGTAGCGCACTCGCTTTGGGAGCGAGGGGCCGTGGGTTCAAATCCCGCCACCCCGACCAGGTCGGGCCGGGTGTCCTGTGCGTGCGCCCGGTCCGACGGCCGGCCGATCAGCGCGGATCAGAACCGGTCCAGGTTCATCACCTTGTCCCAGGCCTTCACGAAGTCGCGCACGAACTTCTCCCCCGCGTCGTCGGCGGCGTAGACCTCGGCGAGGGCGCGCAGCTCGGAGTTCGAGCCGAAGACGAGGTCGACGCGGCCGGCGGTCCACCGGAGCTCGCCCGTGGCGCGGTCGCGGCCCTCGTAGGTCTGCCCGGAGCGGATCGGCGTCCACTCGACGTCCATGTCGAGCAGGTTGACGAAGAAGTCCGTGGTCAGCGCGCCCGGCCGCGAGGTGAACACCCCCAGCGGGGAGCGCCCGAAGTTCGCGTCCAGTACTCGCAGGCCTCCCACCAGGACGGTCATCTCCGGGGCGCTGAGGGTCAGCAGGTTGGCGCGGTCGACCAGCAGGTGTTCCGGCGGCACCCGGTTGGCCCGGCAGCAGAAGTTGCGGAACCCGTCCGCGACCGGCTCGAGCGCGGCGAACGACACGACGTCGGTCTGGTCCTGGGAGGCGTCCGTGCGGCCGGGGGTGAACGGGACTTCGATGTCGTACCCGGCCTCGTGGGCGGCCCGCTCGACCGCCGCGCACCCGCCGAGCACGATCAGGTCGGCCAGGGAGATCCTCGTGTCGTCGGACCGGGAGTCGTTGAAGGACCGCCGGATCTCCTCCAGCGTGCCCAGCACGCCGTCGAGCTCCTCGGGCTCGTTGACCTCCCACCGCCGCTGCGGCTCGAGGCGGATCCGGGCCCCGTTCGCCCCACCGCGCTTGTCGCTGCCGCGGAAGGTCGAGGCGGACGCCCACGCCGTGGCGACGAGCCGCGACACCGAGAGGCCGGAGGCCAGGACCTGCTCCTTGAGCCGGGCGACGTCGTCGGCGCCCACGAGCGGGTGGTCCACCTCGGGCACCGGGTCCTGCCAGATCAGCGGCTCGGCCGGGACCAGTGGCCCGCGGTAGCGCCGGATCGGCCCCATGTCGAGGTGCGTGAGCTTGAACCACGCCCGGGCGAAGGCGTCCGCGAGCAGCTCCGGGTCCTCGAGGAACCGCCGCGAGATCGGCGCGTAGCCCGGGTCGAACCGCAGCGCCAGGTCCGTCGTCAGGAACGTCGGGACGTGGGTCCTCGACGGGTCGTGCGCGTCCGGCACGGTCCCTGCCCCGGCTCCACCCGACGGAACCCACTGCCACGCGCCGGCCGGGCTCAGGACCGCGTCCCACTCGAACTCGAACAGGGTCTCCAGGTAGCTGTGGTCCCACCTCGTCGGGGTCGGCGTCCACGTCCCCTCGAGCCCGCTGGTGATCGCGTCCGCGCCCTTGCCGGTGCCGAAGCTGCTCCGCCAGCCCAGGCCCTGCTCCTCCAGTGCCGCACCCTCGGGTTCCGGGCCGAGGTGGTGTTGCGGGGCGGCGCCGTGGGTCTTGCCGAACGTGTGGCCGCCCACGATCAGCGCGACCGTCTCCTCGTCGTCGAAGCCCATGCGCCGGAACGTCTCGCGGATGTCCCGGCCGGACAGGACCGGGTCCGGCACCCGGTGCGGACCCTCCGGGTCGACGTAGATCAGCCCCATCTCGGTGGCGGCCAGGGGGCTCTCCAACTCGCGGACACTGATGTGGCGCTCGTCGCGCAGCCACGCGCGCTCCGGCCCCCAGTAGACGTCCGCCTCGGGCTCCCAGACGTCCGCCCGGCCGCCGCCGAAACCGAACGTCCGGAAGCCCATCGACTCCAGCGCCACGGTGCCCGCGAAGATCGTGAGATCGGCCCAGGAGATCTTGCGCCCGTACTTCTGCTTCACCGGCCAGAGCAACCGGCGGGCCTTGTCCAGGCTCTTGTTGTCCGGCCAGCTGTTCAGCGGGGCGAAGCGGAGCATGCCGGTGCCGGCGCCGCCCCGGCCGTCCTGGATGCGGTACGTCCCGGCCGCGTGCCACGCCATGCGCACCATCAGCGGGCCGTAGTGGCCGTGGTCGGCGGGCCACCAGTCCTGCGAGGTGGTGAGGACCTCCTCGATGTCCCGCCGGACCGCGGCCAGGTCGAGGGTCTCGAACTCGGCGGCGTAGTCGAACTCCGCGCCCAGCGGGTTCGCCGCGGGGTTGTTCTTGGCGAGGACCTTCAGGTTCAGCCGGTTCGGCCACCAGGAGCTGTTGACCTCGCCGTGCGTCGGGTGCGGGGCGCCGGCGTTCTTCCGGCTCCTCCTCTTGACGACCGTGTCGTAGGTGGCCGTCACGTCGTAGGTGGCTGACACGCGAATCCCTCGGACGTGATCACGACATGGCCGGGGCGGCTCCGGGAGCCGGCCTCGGCGTCTTCTGGCCGCCCAGCATGCGCTCCGGCACATCCCGTGGACAAGGGCCCGACGGGCATGGCCCGCCCACCGCCGTTCGCCCGCCGGACCCGGCCGCTCGTGCGCGACGAGGCGCCGCCCGCACTACTCCGGCCCCAGGTCGCCGGGCTTGCGGTCCGGACCCGATCACGACGAGCATCGGGGCGTGGTCGACGCGCAGGGCCTGGGTCGTGAGCTGCTCGGCGACCCGGTGACGGGCTGGAGCATGGGACCGCCGGGAGCGATCGCGGAGTTCGCGCGGGACCCGGACGAGCCCGCGGAGACCGGCGCCAGCGCGGTCGTCACCGACCGCGGGGGGATCCTGCTGGACCTGCCACCGGACGTCCGCCCGGTCGCCTACGAGACGCCGGCGGGCCGCGGCCTGCACTGGACCCAGGCGGTCGCCTTCTGCCTCCCGCCCGAGCGGGCCCGCCGCGCGGGCCGGGCCGTGATCACCGAGCTGGGGCCGGACGCCGGCGCGCTGCGCCCCGACGACCGCGGCGCCGTGCTCGTCGACCTCGGACTGGGGACGCCGACCCTCGACGCCTGCGTCCGGACCGCCGATCTCGAGCTGCTGGCGCTGCTCCGCGCGCACGCCGGGCAGCCGTTGTCCGCCACGCCCGTCGGCGCCGAGCTCGTCGCCCGCAGCCCGCACCGGGTCTTCCTGACGGCGGTGGGGCGGGTCGAGGTCTACGCCCCGATCCCCGCGCCGGACGGGCGGTCCCCGCTCGGCCCGCACACCCATCTGCTCCCGCACCTGCTCGGCCGCGGGCCCGCGCCGACCGTGCCGATCCCGGCCGGGCAGGTGGCCGTCGCGCACGCCTATCCCGCGCACCCCGCGGCGGACCACCTCGGGCGGCCGCAGGCCTTCGACGCGGGCCGGCTCGCCCGGTTCGACGCCCTGCTCCGGCTGGTCGGGGATCCGCGCCTGACCGCGCTCAAGGACACGGTGCGCAGAGCGGTGCGGACCGGGCAGGAGCCCCTCGAGCCGCCGCAGGACCCGGCCGACCGGGCGGTCGTCGCCGTCGTGCTCCGGCAGCTCACGCACACCGAAGGGCCGACGCCGCCGGCCTGGGAGCCCTACCGCGACCTGCCCGCGGACCTGCTCGACCCCGCGGGCGACCCGAACGCGGGCTGAGTCAGGCGGCCTCGGGCGACCGGTCCTCCCAGAACCACTGGGCCGTCATGGGCCGCCGGCAGTCCGGACAACCGATGTCGAAGCCCTCGGACTCCTCGGCGGGGAGTTCGGCGTAGGAACCGCAGTCGGCGCAGCTCCACCACAGGGTGTCGCTCATGGCGCCGAGAGTAATCACAGGGGTGTGGTTCGCAAGCACCACCCGCCCGGCGTGCCCGTCGCGGCGGGCCGAGCACCCGGGGCCGGGAGGCCGCGCCGGCACGACGGACCGCGCGCCGCCGCTACACGACCACCGGACTGCGGGGGATCACCAGGCCGCGCGGCTCCGGCTCCTCCGTCGTCATCTCGGGCCGGGGACCGTCCTGCCCCGCGGCCGGCTCGGCGACGATCGGGGCGATCAGGGTCTCCGTCCGGGTCGGGCAGCTGGTCCCCGGGGCCGACGAGAACAGTCAGAGAGGCTGACCAAGTGCAGCGGACCGCCGATAGGTGCGTCCCGCCGTGAGGGAACTACGTATCGTTCCCACACCGTCCTGCTGCGACCCTGCCGATCACGCGACGACGACGTCGTCGCCGAGCAGGAGGGAGCAGGGTCATGGCGGGGATGGACAAGCGGAGCCTGGACGACCCGGACGAGTCCCGGCGACCGGACAAGACCGTGCTCGACGTGGTCTCCCTACCCGGGGCCACGGTCGGGCGGATCGCCCTGCAGCCGGGCTGGCGCTGGTCGGAGTGCATCAAGCCGGTCGTCGGGACGAAGAGCTGCCAGACCGCGCACCTGGGCTACGTGATCGCGGGACGCCTGCACCTGCGCGACGACGAGGGCGGCGAGCTCGACCTCGGGCCGGGCGACGCCTACCAGGTCCCGCCGGGCCACGACGCCTGGGTCGTCGGGGACGACGTCTTCGTGGCGCTCGAGTTCGACAGCAAGACTGCGGAGACCTACGCCAGGGGCTGACCGGCCCGCCCGCTCCGGCCCGCCGCGGGGAGTCCCCGGCGGGCCGGTCCCCGTGCGCTCTCCCCGGGTCGCCCCCACGCTCCGGTGCGTCGGGCCGCTCGCGAACGCCGGTCGTCACCTGCGTGACGTCGCGTAACGCGGCGGATGAACCGGCCGAGTCATCCTGCGGGGCGCGCCGCCGGGTCGATCTTCGGATCGAGCGCCGACGTGCACGCCGACCCCGCGGCCGGGAGAACCCCTCCCTCACCGGTCGCCGGTCCACGCCGGTGGTGCCCGCCGGCGTGGACCACCGGTCCGGCCGTCCGGGCCAGGACCGCTCAGATCTCGTCCACGAGCTCGGCGATGGAGCCCACCACGCGGTGGGGCCGGTAGGGATAGCGGTCGACGGCCTCCGCCCGCATGATCCCGGACAGCACCAGCACCGTCCGCATCCCGGCCTCCATGCCGGCGACGACGTCCGTGTCCATCCGGTCGCCGATCATGACCGTGCTCTCGGAGTGCGCCTCCAGCCGGTTCAGCGCCGCGCGCATCATCAGCGGGTTGGGCTTGCCCACGAAGTAGGGATCGACGCCGGTCGCCCGGGTGATCAGCGCCGCGACCGAGCCCGTGGCGGGCAGGATCCCCTCGTTCGACGGGCCGGTCGGGTCCGGGTTGGTCGCGACGAACCGGGCGCCCCGCTCGACCAGCCGGATCGCCGTCGTCACCGCCTCGAAGCTGTAGGTGCGGGTCTCGCCCAGCACGACGTAGTCCGGGTCCGACTCGGTGAGCACGTACCCGATCTCGTGCAGCGCGGTAGTCAGCCCGGCCTCGCCGACGACGTACGCCGAGCCGCCGGGACGCTGGTTGTCCAGGAACGCCGCGGTGGCGAGCGCGGAGGTCCAGATCGACTCGACCGGGAGCTCGATCCCGCTGTTGCGCAGCCGGAACTGCAGGTCACGGGGCGTGTAGATCGAGTTGTTGGTGAGGACGAGGAACGGGGTGCCCGTCTCGCGGAGACGGTTCACGAACGCGTCCGCACCGGGGATGAGGCTCCCCTCGTGGACGAGCACGCCGTCCATGTCCGTCATCCAGGCCTCGACGGGCTTGCTGTCCGACACGCGTGCAGCCTAGTGGCGGGAACGTTCGTGCCCGTCCGTCCGTTGTCGGTGTGCACAACCCGCCTACAAGGAGAACCCGTGGACCTCGTGACCATCGTCCTGCTGCTCGCCGTGGTGGCGGGTGTCGTGTGGCTGGTCCGCAACCGCAACGCCGGCCAGGCCCGCGAGCTCGAGGACGCCAAGGCCGACGCGCGCCGCTGGGTCGAGCGCCTCGGCGGCCAGGTGCTCAACCTCGTCGGCACCGACGAGGCCGCCAAGCAGGCCCTCGCCGACGCGTCCGAGCGCTACAACGCCGCCGGCTCGCAGCTCGACCAGGCCCGCACGCCGGCCCAGGCCCGGGGCGTCACCGAAACCGCCTACGAGGGTCTCTACTACGTCCGCGCGGCGCGCACCGCCATGGGCATCGACCCCGGCCCCGAGCTGCCGCCGCTGCCCGGCCAGGCCCGCGCGGGCCGCGTGACCGAGGAGCGCGAGGTCGACGTCGAGGGCGAGCGCTACAGCGCGTCGCCGAACCCGTCGGCGCAGAACTCGCACTACTACCCCGGCGGCAACGTCGCCGGCCGGCCGGTGCCCGCCGGCTGGTACAGCCAGCCCTGGTGGAAGCCGGCCCTGGTCGCCGGCGCCTGGGGTGTCGGCTCGGCCCTGCTGTTCAGCGCGATGTTCTCCGGCATGGCCGGCAGCGCCTACGCCGAGGGCTACTCGGACGCGATGGCCGCGGACATGGCCGCGGGCGGCGACGGGGCCGGCGACGCCGGGGACCCCGGGGACATGGGTGGCGACGCCGGCGGGGACTTCGGTGGGGACTTCGGCGACATGGGCGGCGGGGACTTCGGAGGGTTCGACTTCTGAGTGTTTCGACGTCCGGTCCCGGGGGTAACACTCCGTCAACAGAACGTCCGGCCGGCTCGACCGGCCCTGCGCCACTGACCGGCCCGGAGTGCTACGACCCGGGCCGGTCGTGTTCTCCGGTTCGGTTCCGGGACCTTCTCCCGTATCTCCTGCGGCCGTCGGGCCCTCTCCTGCGTGTCGACGACAGGAGGTCCCCATGGTCGCCCCGACGACACGGACCGAGCACTCCGCCCCGCCCACGGTCCCGGTCGACGCCGCCGCGCGGCTGTCCCGGCTCGCCGACGGCTACCTGGTCACCGCGGCGCTGACCGTCGCGGCCGAGCTCGGGGTGGCCGACGTGCTGGCCCGCGGCGCGTGCGACGCCGAGCGGCTCGCCGCGGAGCTCGGGGCCCTGCCCGGCCCGCTGCACCGGGTGCTGCGCGTGCTCGTCGCGGAGGGCGTGCTGGCCGAGTTCCCGGACGGCACGTTCAGCCTCACCCCGAGCGGACGGCTGCTGCGCTCCGACGTCCCGGGCTCGTTGCGGGGGGCGGTCCGCGCCCGCGGCGGGGTGTACGCCACCGCCGCACCCGCCCTGACCGACGCGGTGCGGGAGGGGGGTGTCGCCTTCGAGCGGGCCCGGGGCGAGTCGTTCTTCGAGCACGTCGCCCGGCACCCCGCCGAGCTGGCCGCCTTCCACGCCGCGCAGCAGGACCGTTCGGCACGGGAGGCCGCCGACGTCGTCGCCGCCTACGACTTCGGCCGTTTCCGCAGGCTGGTCGACGTCGGCGGCGGCACCGGGGTGCTGCTGTCCGCGGTCCTCACCGCCACGCCCGGCCTGACCGGCGTGCTGCTCGACCGGGCCGAGGTGGTGGCCGGGGCCCGCGTGCCGGAGGGCACCGAGGTCGTCGCGGGCGACTTCTTCGCCGAGGTGCCGAGCGGCGGCGACGCCTACCTGCTCTCCCGGATCCTCCACGACTGGGACGACGACGAGGCGCGCCGCATCCTCGTCCGCTGCCGTGCGGCGATGGGGCCGGGGGCGACGCTGCTGGTCGTCGACGCGCTGCTCCCGGAGCGGGCCGCGGACGGGCCCGCGGTGATCCGCATGGACGCGACGATGCTGCTGCTCGCCACGGGCTGCGAGCGGACGGCGCGGCAGTTCGGCGAGCTGTTCGCCTCGGCCGGCCTCGCGCTGCGCCGAGTCGTGCCGACGGCTTCGCCGGTCGGTCTCGTCGTGTTGGAGGCGACGCCGGCCTGACCCGCTCCGTGGAGAGCCACGCGCGGAGGCATCAGGCCTGGCAGGTGGGACACCAGAAGAGGTTGCGGGCCAGGTGCGTCGCGCGGGCGATCGGCGTGCCGCACACCAGGCAGGGTCGCCCGGCGCGGCGGTAGACGTAGACCACGCTCGCGCACACCGAGCCCCTGTCCGGCGGCGCGAGCAGCGCCGGGTCGTGCTCGGGGCGGAGGGTCTCGATCCGGCCGCGCCGCTCGCCGTCGCGCAGCATCGCGGTGAGGTCCGCCCACAGCTCCGCCCAGCGCGCCCGGCCCAGCTCGCGGCCGGGGAGCTGCGGCGGGAGGCGGCAGCGGAAGAGCGCCTCGGCTCGGAAGACGTTGCCGACGCCGGCGATCACGCCCTGGTCCATCAGCAGGGTGGCGAGCGGCGCACGCGAGCGGGAGATGCGGGTCCACGCCTCGTCGGGGTCGACGTCCGGGCGCAGTGGGTCGGCGCCGAGCCGGGAGCGCAGCGCCTTGACCTCGACCTCGGTGAGCAGCGCGCAGGCCGACGGGCCGGACAGGTCGGCGTAGTGGGTGCGCCCGACCATCCGCATCCGGATCTGCCCGCGCGGCGGCGGAGCGGGGAGCCGCCGGTTCGGGAAGCGCCCGTAGAGCCCGAGGTGGACGTGCACGACGAGGTCGGGGCCGTAGTACTGGAACAGGTGCTTGCCGTGCGCGTCGGTCCGTTCGAGGACCCGCCCGTCGACCAGCTCCGCGTCGGCGGCGAACCGGCCCTGCGGGCTGCTCACCGCGACCGGCGCGCCGGCGAACCACCGCTGCTGCAGCCGCGCCAGGCGGTGCACGGTGTGGCCTTCGGGCATGTCCCGACCTTGCCCGCTCGGGGCGGTTCCCGCGCGTCGACCGCGGCGGCTGCGTCAGGCCTGGCAGGTGGGGCACCAGAAGAGGTTGCGGGCGGCGTGGGTGGCGGTGCGCACCTCGGTGCCGCAGACCAGGCAGGGCATCCCGGCGCGGCGGTAGACGTAGACCTCGCCGCCGTGCCGGTCCTTGCGCGCCGCCCGCCCCGCGCGGCGCGGGTCGTGCTCGGGGCGGACGGTGTCGATCCGGCCGCGCCGCACGCCGTCCTTCATCAGCGCGACGAGGTCCGGGGCCATCGCGTCCCAGGTGCCGCGGTCGAGCGCCCGCCCGGGGATCTGCGGGTCGAGCCCGTGCCGGAAGAGCAGCTCGGCGCGGTAGACGTTGCCCACGCCGGCGAGCACCTTCTGGTCCATCAGCAGCGTGGCGAGCGGCGAGGCGGACCGCGAGATCCGCTCCCACACCCGCTCGGGGTCGAAGTCGCGGCGCAGCGGGTCGGGACCGAGCCGCGCCCGGATCGCCCGCACCTCGGCGCTCGTCAGCAGCTCGCAGGCGGTCGGTCCGCGCAGGTCGGCGTAGTGCGTCTCGCCGACGAACCGCAGCCGCAGCTGGCCGCGCGGCTCCGGGGCGGGCAGCTCGCCGTCGTCGAACGTCCCGTACAGCCCGAGGTGCACGTGCACCACCAGGTCCGGGCCGAAGCGGTGGAACAGGTGCTTGCCGTGCGCCTCGACGCGGGTCATCACCCGGCCGTCGAGCAGCGCGGCGGAGTCGGCGAACCGGCCCTGCGGACTGCCGACGGCCACCGGCCGCCTCGCGAACAGCGCCTGATGACGCCGCGCCAGCCGGTGCAGCGTGTGCCCTTCGGGCATCAGGCCTGCTCGATGGTGGCGCCCGTCTGCTCGTAGGCGGCGAGCTGGTCGATGCGGCGCTGGTGCCGCTCGCCCTGCGAGAAGGGCGTGGCCAGGAAGGCGTCGACGATCGCGAGCGCCTCCTCCTCGCTGTGCTGGCGAGCGCCGATGCCGATCACCTGGGCGTCGTTGTGCTCCCGGGCGAGCTTCGCGGTCTCGATGCTCCAGCCCAGGGCGGCGCGGATGCCCTTCACCTTGTTCGCCGCGATCTGCTCGCCGTTGCCCGAGCCGCCGATGACGACGCCGAGGCTGCCGGGGTCGCCGGCGACCCGGCGGGCCGTGTCGATGCAGAAGGCGGGGTAGTCGTCGTCCGGGTCGTAGGTCAGGGCGCCGACGTCGACGACGTCGTGGCCCGCACCCTTGAGGTGCTCGGAGAGCCGGGCCTTCAGCTCGAAGCCGGCGTGGTCGCTGCCGAGGTAGACGCGCACGGGTGAGATCCTGCCTCATGCGCGCGATCGCCGGGGTGGACGGGGTGCCCGGGGGCTGGGTGGTGGTGCGGCTGCACGGGCGCGCTCCCCGGTGGACGGTGCACTGGGCCGTGGTACCGAGCGCCGCCGAGGTCGTCGACCTGACGGCGGGCTGCGCGGCCGTGGGCGTGGACATTCCGCTCGGGCTGCCGGTCGACGGCACACCCCGGAGGTGCGACGCGCTGTGCGCGGCCCGGCTCGGTCGCGCCCGGTCGTCGGTGTTCCCGGCGCCGCCGCGCGAGGTCCTGCTCGAGCCGACGCACGAGGCGGCGGTGCGCCGGGCGCGCGAGCTGACCGGGCGCGGGATCAGCATCCAGACCTGGAACATCCGCCGGCAGATCCTGTCCTGGGACGCGGTGCACCCGCTGCCGGACACGGTGGTCGAGGTGCATCCGGAACTGGCGCTGCGCGGGCTCGCGCCGGACCTCGGTTTCGCGTCGAAGAAGACCGCCCGGGGTGCGGGCCAGCGCATCGCGGCGCTGGCCCGCTGGGTCGACCCGGCCCGGGCGCTGGGCGACCTCCCTGGAGGCGCCCGGCTCGACGACTGCCTCGACGCCCTGGCCGCCACCTGGTCCGCAGCCCGCTGGGCCGACGGGACCGCCGACCTCCTGGGCGGGGAGACCGGCGCCCGGGGCCGGGTCATGCGGGTGGCGGTCTGACCCGCGAGTCGGCGGTCTCGAGCGACCGAGTTGCACATGCCGGGTCACCCGGGATGTGGGGTTCGGTCGCCCGAAACTGCCGACTCGCGGTGCCGGAACTCGCGACTCGCGGTGCCGGAACTCGCGACTCGCGGTGCCGGAACTCGCGACTCGCGGAAGCCCCGGCGCGAGTCGTGGGGACGGTCAGCCGGGGACCTTGTCCAGGAAGCCCACGACCAGCGCGATCCGGCCGTCCGGGGCGAGGGTGACGGCGTCGGCTCCGATCACCGGCGGCTCGCCGGCGCCGTCGGGGCCCAGCCCCCACCGGAACCGGACGACGTCGTGGTGGGCGTCGGCCTCCCCCACCGGTCCGAACACGAACCCGGGGAACTGCGCGTGCACCCCGCCGATCAGCGCGGTGATGGCCTCGTGCCCGGTGACGTCGGCGAGCGGGTCGACGTAGCGGGCGTCCTCGGTGAACACCTCGGCGACGGCCTTCGCGCGGGTCTCGTCGTCCGTGGTGTTCCAGGCGGTCAGGTAGCGGTTCACGATCTCGGTCATGGGCACGAGCCTGCTGCCCCGTGGGCTGCCGGTCGACGACCTCGGAGGTAAGGCGGTGCGTGACGGTCGGGTGGTCGCGGTCCCGTCCGGCGGTAGGGTCCGGGCGTGCGCGCGGGGATCGGGCCGGCCGGCGGGGCCGACCGGTGATCTGGGTCGAGGTCGGGGACGGCGTGCTCGCCCGCCGGCACGCCGAGCTCGACCTGACCACCGGGCTGGTGCTCGGCGGCGAGCGGGCGCTGGTGATCGACACGCGCGGGGACCGCGCGCAGGGCGAGGAGCTGGCCGCGGCCGTGCGGGCCGTGACCACGCTGCCCGTCACGGTCGTGCTCACCCACGCCCACTTCGACCACTGCTTCGGCACCGCCGCCTTCCTGCCCGCGCCGGTCCTCGCGCACCCGGGCTGCCGCTCCGCGCTCGAGCGCACCGCCGCCGCGCAGCGCGAGCGCTGGGTCGCGCACTACCGCGACCACGGCGACACGGCGGCGGCCGCGGCGCTGGCGGAGACCGAGCCGGTGCCGCCGGATCCCGCGCCGTCGCCGCTCGACCTCGGCGGGCGGGAGGTCGTGCTGATCGCGCCCGGGCCCGGGCACACCGACCACGACCTCGCGGTGCACGTGCCCGACACCGGGGTGCTGTTCGCCGGCGACCTGCTGGAGAGCGGCGCCCCGCCCGACTACGAGGACGCCCACCCCGAGAGCTGGGCCGACGCCGTGGCCGCGCTGCTCGCGCTCCAGGCACACACCTACGTCCCGGGCCACGGGGACCCGATGACCCCCGCCCGGGCCCAGGCCCAGCACGCCGAGCTGGCGCAGGTCGCGGCCCTCGCCCGCGCCGTCGCCGCCGGGGAGCTGGCCGAGGCCGAGGCGGAGGCCCGCTCGCCGCACCCCGGGGTGCCCTGGCCCTGAGACGCCGTCGAAGGCCCGCGGCCTCCTGCGCGACGGCCCGAGCCCGTCGAGATCCTCCTAGGCTCGGCGCCGTGAGCTTCTCCGAGCAGTTGCGCGAGGCCGGCCGGGACACGTGGGAGGCCGCCGTCGGCCACCGGTTCGTCGAGGAGCTGTGGGCGGGCACCGTCGCGCCGGACGTGCTGCGCCGCTACCTCGTGCAGGACCACCAGTTCTGCGACGCCTTCCTCGCCCTGATGGGCGCGGCCGTCGCGACCTGTGACGATCCCGCCGCCCGGGTGGTGCACGGCCGCCAGGTCGGCCTGGTCGCCGGCGACGAGCACGACTACTTCCACCGCTCCTTCGACCTCCTCGGGGTGCCCGAGGCCGACCGGACCGCCCCGGAGCGCCTCGCACCGACCGAGGGGTTCCTCGCGCTGATGGACGCCGTGCGGGCCGACGCGAGCTACCCCGAGATCGTCACAGTGCTCCTCGTCGCGGAATGGCTCTACCTCGACTGGGCATCCCGGCCGCATGTGCCGCTGCCGACCGACCCGATCGCCCGCGGGTGGATCGACCTGCACCGCGGACCCGAGTTCGAGGCGTGGGTCGCGTTCCTGCGCGCGGAGCTGGACCGGGTCGTGCCGCAGGCCCGGGACCCGCGGCGCGTCGCACGCTGGTTCGCCGAGGCCGTGGACCTCGAGCTCGCCTTCTTCGACGCGGCGTACACCGGCTGAACCGGCCATCCGTGCGGAGGTCCCCGGCGCCAGGCTATCCGTCCGTAACAATCGGCCCCTAGCGTCACCCGCATGAGTGGCGTCGGGAAACCCCTGCTCGGGGTCGAGGAGGAGTTCCACGTCGTCGACCTCGAGACGCGGCGTGCCGCGCCCGAGGTCGACGCCCTCCTCCCCCAGCTCGACGGGGCCGAGTTCGCCCGCGAGCTGCAGCGCTCCCTGGTCGAGACGAACACGCCGGTCGTCGCGACCCTCGACGAGCTGGGCGCGCACCTGCGGCGGCTGCGCCGCAAGCTGGAGAGCGTCGCCGAGCCGCACGGGCTGGGGATCGTCGCGGCGGGCACCGTCCCGCTCGTCGACCTGACCGGCGACGACATCTCCGCCGGGGCGCGCTACGAGAAGATGCAGCACGAGTACCAGATGCTCGTGCGGGAGCAGCACATCTGCGGCGCGCAGGTGCACGTCGACGTGCCGGACCGGGACACCGCGGTGCAGGTCGTCCGGCGGGTGGCCCCCTACCTGCACATCCTGCTCGCGTTGTCCGCCAGCTCCCCGTACTGGCGCGGGCACGACACCGGCTACGCGAGCTACCGCAGCATGGTCTGGTCGCGCTGGCCGACGTCCGGGCCGCCGGCGATGGTCGAGACCGCCGCCGAGTACGACGAGATGGTCCGGCAGCTGATCGCCTCGGGCACGATCAGCGACCCCGGGATGCTCTACTTCGACATCCGGCCGAGCGCGCACGTGCCGACCGTCGAGCTGCGGGTCTGCGACGCCTGCACCGAGGTCGACGACGTCGTCCTCATCGCCGGGCTCTTCCGCGCGCTGGTGTGCAAGGCCCGCGAGGACCTCGACGAGGGCCTGCCGGTGCCGACCAGCCGCCAGGAGCTGCTGCGCTCGGCGGGCTGGCGGGCCGCGCGGTCGGGGCTGGAGGGCGACCTCGTCGACCTGGTCGGACCGTCGCTGGTCTCCCCGCCCCTGCTGATCGGGCAGTTCGTGGACATGCTCCGCCCGCAGCTGGAGGAGCTCGGGGACTGGGAGCAGGTCCTCGAGCTGTCCCAGGCCACACTGGAGCGTGGCAGCGGCGCCGCCCGGCAGCGCCGCATGTACGGCCGCCGCGGCCGGCTGACGGACGTCGTCGACGCCCTGGTCGCGAACACGCAGGGCCGGGTGCTCCCGATCGAGCCCCCGGTCGAGGTGCCGCTCGCCCGGGAGCTGCTCGCCGATTACCGGGCGGGGGGCTTCGACGAGGCCGTCAGCACCGCGGGCACCGTGCTGCCCCAGTACGGGTGGATGTTCCGCGTGCTCGAGCGCCTCGGGCCGCGCGGGATGGCCGCCGCGGAGTCCGCGCTGGAGACCGAGCAGCGGGCCCGCGGGGTGACGTTCGGCCCGGAGGACGGCTCGGAGGAGCCCCGGCTCTTCCCGCTGGACCTGGTGCCGCGGATCGTGAGCGCCGAGGACTGGCACGTGCTCGGCGCGGGCCTGGCGCAGCGGGTCCGGGCGTTGGAGCTGTTCGTCCGGGACGTGTACGGCGAGCGCAGGATCGTGCACGACGGCGTCGTCCCGGCCGCCGTGGTCGACGGGGCGCCCGGCCGCAACCGCGGGGGCGAGAGCGTGCCCGCCGACGTCGTCCGGATCGCCGTGGCCGGGATCGACCTGGTCCGCGACGCCCCCGACCACTGGCTCGTGCTCGAGGACAACCTGCGCGTCCCGTCCGGCATCGGCTACTCGATCATGAGCAGGCGGCTGGTCCGGAGCGTGATGAGCGACCTGGAGCCGCCCACGGGCGTCGTCGGGCTGGAGGACGTGCCGGGACGGCTGCGGGCCGCGCTGCTCTCCGCCACCGACTCGGGCACCCCGGGGGCGGACGAGGTCGCGCTGCTGTCGTCCGGCCCGTCGGACTCGGCCTTCTTCGAGCACAAGCTGCTCGCCGACCGGATGGGCGTGCCCGTGGTGACGCCGCGGGACCTGCAGGTCACCGACGAGGGCGTCTACCTCGTCTCCACCGGCGGGAAGCGGCGGCTCTCGGCGCTCTACCGTCGGATGGACGAGAAGGACCTGATGACCTCGCGGGGCGCCGACATGCGCCCGATCGGGCGGGCGCTGGCGAGCGCGGTGTCCCGGGGCCGGGTCGCCCTGCTCAACGCGCTGGGCAACGGCGTGGCCGACGACAAGCTCGTCTACGCCTACGTCCCCGACATGATCACCTACTACCTGGACGAGCCCCCGCTGCTCGACGCCGTGCCCACCTACCCGTGCGTCGACGACGAGCGCCGCGAGGAGGTGCTCGACCGGCTCGACCAGCTCGTCCTCAAGCCCGTCGACGGCTACGGCGGCAGCGGGATCGTGATCGGCCCGCACGCCGAGCGCTCCGAGCTCACCGAGGTCGAGAAGCAGATCCGCGCCGAGCCGGCCCGGTGGGTGGCGCAGGACATGGTGTCGCTGTCCACCCATCCGACCTTCTCCGGGCGGCGGCTCGAACCGCGGGCGGTCGACCTGCGGGCCTTCGTCCTGCAGAGCCAGTACGGCGGCCGGGCGCACCTCGACGTCGTCCCCGCCGCCCTCTCCAGGGTTGCGCCGCCCGGCAGCCTCATCGTCAACTCGTCGCGGGGCGGCGGCGCCAAGGACACCTGGATCCTCCGTTAGTCGGAAGTGGGGAGCAGCCACATGTGCGGTATCGCCGGTGAGATGCGGTTCGACGGCGGCTCGGCCGACCCGGCCGTCGTCGCCCGGATCGTCAAGGCGATGGAGCGGCGCGGCCCGGACGGCACCGGGGTGCACGCGGCCGGACCGGTCGCGCTGGGCCACCGACGCCTGAAGATCATCGACCTGTCCGAGCGGGGCGCCCAGCCGATGGTCGACTCCGCGCTCGGGCTCGCCGTCGTGTTCAACGGCTGCATCTACAACTACCGGGACCTGCGCCGCGAGCTCGAGGCCGCCGGCTACGCGTTCTTCTCCGACTCCGACACCGAGACGGTGCTCAAGGCCTACGCGCACTGGGGCCCGGAGTGCGTGGAGCACTTCTACGGGATGTTCGCGTTCGCGGTGGCCGAGCGGGACAGCGGCCGGCTCGTCCTCGGCCGCGACAGGCTCGGCATCAAGCCGCTGTACCTGACCGAGGGGCCGGGTGTCCTGCGGTTCGCCTCGTCGCTGCCCGCGCTGCTGGAGGCGGGCGGCGTCGACACCTCGATCGACCCGGTGGCGCTGCACCACTACATGACCTTCCACTCCGTGGTCCCGGCGCCGCGGACGATCCTCGCGGGCGTCGGCAAGCTGCCGCCGGCCACCGTCCGCACCTACGAGCCGGACGGACGGCACTCGGACCGCGTGTACTGGCGTCCCGAGCACGACCGGCGCCCGGAGCACGCGGACTGGGGCCCGGGCGAGTGGCGCGAGGCGGTGCTCGACGGGCTGCGCACCGCCGTGCGGCGCCGGATGGTCGCCGACGTGCCGGTCGGCGTGCTGCTCTCGGGCGGGCTGGACTCGTCGCTGATCGTGGCCCTGCTGGCGCAGGAGGGGCAGACGGGGCTGAAGACCTTCTCCGTCGGCTTCCACGCCGCCGGCGGCGAGAAGGGCGACGAGTTCGAGTTCTCCGACATCGTGGCCGAGGAGTTCGCGACCGACCACCAGCAGATCCTGGTCGACCCGGCGCGGATGCTGCCGGCCGTCGACGAGGCGGTCACGGCGATGGCCGAGCCGATGGTCAGCCACGACTGCGTGGCCTTCTACCTGCTCTCCGAGCAGGTGTCGAAGTCCGTGACCGTGGTGCAGTCCGGGCAGGGCGCCGACGAGGTGTTCGCCGGCTACGACTGGTACCCGCCGCTGCGCGAGACCCCGCGCGACCGGGCCGTCGAGGCCTACCAGGCGGTGTTCACCGACCGCCCGCACGCCGAGCTGGCCGACATCCTCGAGCCCGAGTGGCTGCTCGACCACGACCCCAGCCGGGAGTTCCTCGCCGAGCACTTCGGAATGGCGGGTGCGCGCGAGACGTTGGACGCGGCGCTGAGGCTGGACAGCACGATCATGCTCGTGGACGATCCGGTCAAGCGCGTCGACAACATGACGATGGCCTGGGGGCTGGAGGCCCGCGTCCCGTTCCTGGACCACGAGCTCGTCGAGCTGGCGGCGGCGTGCCCACCCGAACTGAAGCTCGCGCACGGCGGCAAGGGCGTCCTCAAGGCGGCGGCCCGCGGCGTCGTCCCGGACGACGTGATCGACCGGCCCAAGGGGTATTTCCCGGTGCCCGCGATCCGTCACCTGGAAGGACCGTTCCTGAAGCGGGTGCGCGACGCCGTGACCGACCCGGTCGCCAAGGCGCGGGGCCTTGTCCGGGGCGACTGGCTCGACCGTATGCTCGCGAATCCGAACGCCCAGCGCACCAACCTCGGATCGAACGCGTTGTGGCAGGTGGCACTGCTGGAGATGTGGTTACAGGAGAGGGGGATCTAGCTCATGAACGTCGGTGTCAACGTCGATAGCTTCACCGACCGGCGGCGCGCCCAGCTGGCCGGTGAGCTGGACGAGCACCTCTTCGCCCCCGCCTACCGCTCCGCGCTGCCCTCCCCCGACGGCACGCTGCTGGCCTGGATCTCCGACCGGGACGGCCGTCCCCGCGCCTACGTGGGTCCGATGCCCGCGGGGGAGGCCCCCGTCGAGCAGCCCGCCGCGCCCCTGGACACCGAGGTGGACCCGGCCGTGGCCTGCGACGTCCGCGTCCTGAGCTGGTGCCCGGACGGCTCCTTCGTGGCCTGCGAGATCGCCCCCGGCGGTGGGGAGCGGACCCGGGTCCTGCTGCTCTCCCCGGACGGCACGGAGCGGCGCGAGATCGCCGCCGGCTCCTCCGCCGTCACGCTCGGGGCCTGGTCCCCGACCGGCCGACAGCTCGGCGTCACCGTCTACTCCGACCGCGCCGCGGGCGGCGACGGCTCCGGCACCGCCAGCCTCGTCGACGTCCGGGACGGCTCCTCGATCGTCCTCGGCTCCGGGCCGGCCGCGGTGGTCTGCGCCGTCAGCCGGGACGGGCGCCGCGCCGTCCTGCGCACCGGGCGCCGGGGCGCCCGCACCCTCGAGCTCATCGACCTGTGGACCGGCCGGCGCACGGACCTGCTCCCCGGGCACGACGCCACCGTGGCCGACGGGCGCTTCGGTGTCACCGGCGCGGTGCTCTACCTGCACACGGACGCGGGCCGGGACCGGCCGGCACTGCTCGCCTGCTCCGTCGGTGACGACGCGTCCGGCGGCGAGGTCTCCCTCGCGTGGGAGGTCGCCTGCAGAGGACACGACGACCTCGACCAGGTCGCCCTCGACCCGGCCGGGGCCCGCGCCGCGCTCGTCTGGAACGTCGACGGCCGCTCCGAGCTCGAGCTCGTCGACCTGCGCACCGGGCTCACCGACCCGGTGCCCGACCACCCCGGCGACGTCGTGACGGGGCTGGCGTTCACGCGCGACGGCCAGGCGCTGCTCGTCGGCAGCGAGGGCCCGGCGGTGCCGCCGCACGTCGCCCGGATCGCGCTCGACGTCCCCCTCGCCGAGCCCACCCCGCTCCTCCCGGACACCTTCGAGCCGCTCGAGCAGCTCGTCGACCCCACCCTGCACGAGTTCCGCGCCGAGGACGGGCTGACCCTGACCGGCTGGCTGTTCCGGCCGCGCGGCGGCTTCGGGGCCGCCCCGACCCTGGTCTGGCTGCACGGCGGGCCGGAGGCGCAGGAGCGCCCGGTCTTCCAGCCGCTGTTCCAGGCGCTGGTCGCCGCGGGCGTGCAGGTCTTCGCGCCCAACGTCCGCGGCTCGGCCGGTTTCGGGCGCATGTTCTCCCAGGCGGACGACCTGGACCGGCGCTTCGTCGCGATCACGGACGTGCGGGCGGCGGTCGGCTTCCTCACCTCGTCCGGCCTCGCCGACCCGGACCGCATCGGCGTGTCCGGGCGCTCCTACGGCGGCTACCTGACCCTCGTCGCGCTCGCCTGGTTCCCGGAGCTGTTCGCGGTGGGCGTCGACGTGTGCGGCATGTCCGACCTGCAGACCTTCTACTCCGACACCGAGCCGTGGATCGCCGCGGCCGCCACCACCAAGTACGGCGACCCGGAGCGGGACTCGGAGATGCTGCGCGCGCTCTCCCCCCTCCACCGCGCCGACCGGATCAGCGCGCCGCTGATGGTGGTGCACGGGGCGTACGACACCAACGTGCCGCTGGGCGAGGCCGAGCAGATCGTCGAGGCGCTGCGGGCCCGCGGGGCCGCCCCGAACTTCCTGCTGTTCGACGACGAGGGCCACGAGACCCACGCCGTCGCCAACCGTGCGGAGTTCACCGCCGAGGTGGTGCGGTGGGTGACGGGGCACCTGACGGAGCCCGCCTCCCGGACCGCGTGAGTGCCCGCGCCCGCCCCGCGAGCCTGCTGATCATCGCGAGGGGGACAGGAGCGCTGCCGGACGAGCCGCGGCGTGCCCCTCGAAGGGATCATGGCTGCGCGCAGGCTCTGTTCGAGATCGGTCCGGGCGGGACGGGAGCGCCGGCCCTACGGCCGTCCTGTGACGCTCGGAGTGAGCGTGCGGGACCGGTCAGGCGCGGGAGAAGGACTGGATGAGCTGGTTGCCGTCGCTGCCCGTGCCGACCCGGAAGGTGTAGGGCTCGCTGCTGGTCGAGCCGTCGTCGCGGGTGAAGACGATCGTCCCCGAGACCTGGCCGTCGCCCGTGGACCGGGCGTTCTGGATCTCCACCTCGCGCATCCCGCCGTAGAAGCGGCGGAAGCCGTCGATACCGCCCGAGGCCGCCTGCGCCTGCGAGCCGAGCAGGGCGAAGGCCGCGTCGGGGTTGTCCGGCAGGAGGCTGTAGTAGCGCTGCACGAAGGACACCGCGTCCGTGTCCGAGGCCTGCGAGGTCGAGGGGGTGGTGGTCGGCGTGGTCGTGCGCGGGGTCGTCGTGGTAGGCGCGGCGGTCCGGGTCGCCGACGGCGTGGTCGTGGGCGCGGCCACGGGCGGCGGCGTCGCCCCGCTCTGACCCCCGTCGTCGGCCGCGCGGATCGCGCCGATCGCGACGCCCGTGCCCACGACGAGCAGCACGAGCGCGGCGATGACGAACGGCAGCATCCGCCGCCCGCGCGACTTCCCGCCGGCCGGCGGTCGCTCGGAGCCCGGCGGCACGACGACCGGCGGGGCCGGCATTTCCGTCAGAGTGCGCGGGCCGGGCTTGGGCGCGGCGGGCTGCGACGACGGCATCACCCGGGTGGTGACCGGCGCGGTGACCGTCGGCCCCGACGGCGAGGCGCCACCCGCGATCGCGGCGAGCGCGTCCCGGGCCTGGGCGGCGGTGGGCCGGTCCATGGGTTCGTTGGCCAGCAGACGCATCAGCAGGGCCGTGAGCGGGCCCGCGTGCTCCGGCGGGCGGACGGCGCCGGTGGCGACCTTGTGCAGCAGGGCGTAGGCGTTGTCGTCGAGCCCGAAGGGCGGCTCGCCCTCCACCGCGGCGTAGAGCGTGGCGCCGAGCGCGAAGACGTCCGACGCCGAGCTGGGTTCCTGCCCGCGTGCCACCTCCGGCGCCAGGAAGGCCGGGGTGCCGGCGATCATGCCGGTCCGGGTGAGCTGGACGTCGTCGACCGCGCGGGACACACCGAAGTCCGTGATCTTGGCGCGGCCGTCCTCGGCGATCAGGACGTTGCCTGGCTTGATGTCGCGGTGCACCACGCCCGCCGCGTGCGCGGCCGCGAGCCCGTCGGCGACCTGACGGCCGATCGCCGCGACCTCGCGCGGCTCCATCGGGCCCTTCTCCCCCAGCACCACGGCGAGCGAGCGCGACGGGAGGTACTCCATGACCAGCCAGGGCCGGTCGTCGTGCACGACGACGTCGAACATGCTGATCACGTGCGCGTGCTGCAGCCGCGCACCGATCCGGCCCTCGCGCAGCAGCCGCTGGCGGGACTCCTCGGCCGCGTCGGCCCCGTTCCCGCTGACCGGGGCGGCCGCCGCGATCAGCTCCTTGACCGCGACGGTCCGGTTCAGCAGCTCGTCGGTCCCCCGCCACACCGCACCCATCGCCCCGACACCGATGCGTTCCTCGAGCCGATAGCGGTTCCCGATACGCGGGGCGTCGGGCTCGGGCGGGGTCATGACCGTCAAGGGTAGGCACTCCGCGCGCGCGGGGTGCCGGGAGGTCGGGTCAGCCGGGTCTTCCCCGCCAGGGTGACACGTGACGACGGGTGATCACCCGGCGGGTCGGCGCGGCCGGCGCAGGACCCCGGGTCGCAGATCACCGCGGGAGGCCGAGCTTGCGCGCGCACGCGGGCCAGGAGCCGTACCCGCCGCGCTGGTCCCGGACCTTCTCGGCGATCTCGATCTGCTGCTCCTTGGTCGCCTGGTCGGCGCGCGGGGCGTACTTGGTGCCGCCGAAGTCGGACCAGGTGGCGGAGTCGAACTGAAGACCGCCGTAGTAGCCGTTGCCGGTGTTGACGGCCCAGTTCCCGGAGGACTCGCACTGGGCCAGCCCGTCCCAGGTCGAGGAGCCGCCCCCGGTGGGCTTCGCGGGCTCGGCGCCCTTCTCCGGCTCGGCCGGCTTCTCGGGCGCGGCGGGATGTTCGGGCTTCGGCTTCTCGGGCTCCGCGGGCTTCTCCGGCCCGGCAGGCTTTTCGGGTTCGGCGGGCTTCGCGGAATCGCCGGGCTCCCCGCGCACGACCGGCTCGTCGGGCTTCCCGGACTCGGAGGGCTTCCCGTGCCCGGACGACCCACGGGGCTTCTCGCGCTCGCCGGACGTGCCTCGCTCGTCGGTGCGCCCACGCTCGTCGGTGCGCCCACGCTCGTCGGTGCGCCCACGCTCGTCGGTCCAGCGCGGACTTCCGGTGTTTCCGCGCTCGTCGGTGTTTCCGCGCTCGTCCGGACCCCGGCGCTCGTCGGCGGACTCGCGCTCGTCGGGGGACTCGGACCGACCGGGCGGTTCGGACCCGTCGGCGGCCTCGTCCTGAGTGGTCCCGGCGAGGGTCGCGGAGCCGGGGTCCTCGAGGACCTCGGTGCCGGGTGCGCCGTAGCCCGCGGCCTCGTCGTCGAGCACGAGGACCCAGTCCCGCTCGTCGCCGGTCCCGGCGGGGGCCTCGAAGGCGGCCACGCCGGTCGCGTCGACGGGCTCCTCGACCTCCAGGACCTCCCCCGTGCGCGGGTCGACCCAGGAGGCGAGGACCCGCTCCGCGGTGAGCATGTCGAGGTCCACGGTGACGTCCTCGCCCTCGGGCGTGTACGCGACCAGGAAGGAGCCGTCCTCGGCGAGGGCGGCGGAGACACGCGCCCCACCCGCGGACCCGGTGCCGGCGAGCGCCTCGTCGGCCGGCTGCAGCAGCCGGTAGGGCCGCGACTCCAGCACCCGCTTCAGCACGCCGAGCTGGGCGCCGCCGTCGGTGTCCACCGCGTCGTCCCAGCCGGGGGCGAAGTCGGAGACGGTGGAGTCGGCGTAGGTCGCCCCGCTCGCCCCGCCGAGCGCCCCGCGCCAGGCCTCCGCCCGGACGTCGTGGGCCGTCGTGGTGCCGCCCGTTCCGCTCGTGCCGGCGCACTCCTCGCCCTCGGCGGGCGGGGTCGCGTCGAGCAGCGGCTTCCCGCTCCCGGCCGCCGCAGCCCGCGCATCGGCCCGCGAGGCGGAGGAGGCGCAGCTGCCGCTCGCCGCGGACGTGACGTCCGGCAAGGCGGATTCGGAGTCCCCCGCGGTGTTCGTGACGTCCTCCGCGGCGTCGGGCGCCTCGTCCACCTCGGCGCCCGCGGCACCCGCGGCGTCGGTCTCCGTATCGGTAGCCACGGAGCCCCCGCCCGACGAGCCACCAGCTGCAGCGGAGCCGGCGTGGCCCGACCGTCCCTCACCTCCCGACCCCCGCGGCAGGTGCGCGACCGGCGCGTCGCTCCCGCCCTCCCGCAACCCCTCGACCAGCTCCGCCCAGATCCCCTCGTGTCCGCCCTCGTCGTCGCCGCCCGTGAGCCAGACGACCGACGCCTCGCCGTACCGCGCGCCGAGGAAGCTCCCGTACTCCCGCGCGTTGCGTTCCGTGACCAGGCTGCCGGCGAGCCCGTCGCTCCACACCGGCGCCAGCGCGAGGGTGATCCCCTCGGCCGCGGCGGACCGGACCAGCCCGTCGACGTGCTCCCAGTAGGCCTCCGTCGGCGCGCCGAGGTGCCCGGCGAAGGCCGCGTTCCCCTCCCGGTCCCGCGTCGCGCCGGGCCGCACCAGCGCCGTGCGCACCACCGTGAAGCCCTGGTCGGCGCGGGTGCCGAGGTAGTCGGCGGCCTCGTCGCCGTCGAGCGCGGTGACGAGCCCCCAGGCCGTGTCGGCGAGCCAGTAGAAGGGGGTGCCGTCGGGCCGGGAGAACCACCGCCCGTCCACCCGGACACCGCCCTCCGGCGCCTCCCGCGCCACGGCCGCGACGAGCACGCCCGCCAGCACGCAGACCACCGCCAGCGCCGCACCCAGCGCCCGTCCGTAACCGCCCACGGGCGGCACGCTCGCAGCGCGACCGGCCCGCCCGGGGCGGAACGGATCAACCGGTCACGATCGTGAACGCGCGGCACCGCCACCCAGGTGATCTCGGGCATCGTTTCATGCCGAAATGGAGGCCGCGGGAGCAGAATGAACGCGTCCGAGGACTGCGGCGGAGGGAACGGCGATGAAGATTGCGGACATCCTCGACGCGAAGGGCCGGACCGTGCACACGATCCTGCCGTGGGCGACGGTCGCGGACGCCGTGGCCCGGCTCGAGCGTCTGGGGGTCGGCGCCCTGGTGGTGTGCGACGGGGACCACCGGATGGTCGGGATCGTGTCCGAGCGGGACCTGATCCGGGAGCTCGCACACCGGGGTCCGGACCTGCTCGACCTGCGGGTCGACGAGGTCATGACCACGAAGGTCGCCACCTCGCGGCTCGAGGAGCCGATCGCGAGCGCCATGGCCCGGATGACCCGCGACCGCTACCGGCACCTGCCCGTGCTCGACGGCGGACGGCTCGTCGGCATGGTCTCGATCGGCGACCTCGTCAAGGCGCGGCTGCGCGACATGGAGCTCGAGACGGGCGTCCTGCGCGACATGTTCATCGCGGCCCACTGATTCTCCGTCGAAATACCCGAACGGCACTTCCGCGCGATCTTCGCGCAGAAGTGCCGTTCGAGCGGAAAGGGATCAGTAGTCGAAGTCGGGGTCCTCGGTGCGGGTCCGCTTCAGCTCGAAGAAGTGCGGCCAGCCGGCCAGCAGCCGGGCGCCGTCGAAGACCTTCCCGGCCTCCTCGCCGTGCGGCACCTTGCTGATCACGGGGCCGAAGAAGGCGACGTCGTTGACGTGGATGACGGGCGTGCCGACATCCATGCCCACCGGGTCCATGCCCGCGTGGTGGCTCGCCTTCAGCTTCTCGTCGTACTCGGTCGAGGAGGCGGCCTCGGCCAGTGAGGCGGGCAGGTCCAGCTCGGCCAGCGCCTCCTTGACGACCACGTCGAAGTCCTTGTTGCCCTGGTCGTGGATGCGCTCGCCCATCGCCGTGTACAGCTGGCGCAGGACCTCGGGGCCCTTCAGCTCGGCCGCGGCGACGCACACGCGCACCGGGCCCCAGCCCTTCTCCATGAGCGACTGGTACTGCTCCGGCAGGTCACGGCCGGAGTTGAGCAGCGACAGGCTCATCACGTGGAAGTTCAGCTCGATGTCGCGGACCTTCTCGACCTCGAGGATCCACCGCGAGGTGAGCCACGCCCACGGACACAGCGGGTCGAACCAGAGATCGACCTTCGTCTTGTCCGTCTCGGTGCTGGTCATGGGCACTCCGTTCGTCCGGGGAGGGACTCTTCCGCTCCGCACAACCCGAAGGGTCAACGCGCTGTTCCCGGTTACCCCGCGGCGAGCGGCGCAATGACGGGGCGACCATCCCGCTCCCGTGATTGGATGCCCCAGAAGCGAACCCCTCCGGAAGGACCGCGCCCAGCTCATGGCCCCGCCCAACCTGACCCGGACCGACGCCGAGCGCCGGGCCGCCCTGCTCGACGTCACCGGCTACGTCGTCGACCTCGACCTCACCGACGGCCGCGGCGGACCGGGCGAGAAGACCTTCGCCACCACGACCACGGTCCGGTTCACCTGCACCGAGCCGGGCGCGGACAGCTGGATCGACTTCGTCGGCGAGTCGGTCGGGTCCGCCACGCTGAACGGCACGCCACTCGACGTCTCCGGCTACCGGGAGGACGACGGTATCGCGCTGCCCGGGCTGGCCGCGGAGAACGAGCTGACCGTGGTGGCCACCGGCGTCTACATGAACACCGGCGAGGGCCTGCACCGTTTCGTCGACCCGGTCGACGGCGGCGTCTACCTCTACTCGCAGTTCGAGACCGCGGACTGCAAGCGCCTCTTCGCCTGCTTCGACCAGCCCGACCTCAAGGCCCGCTACACGCTCACCGTCACGGCGCCGGCGGACTGGAAGGTCGTGTCCAACGCCGTCGCCACCACGGAGGAGGCCGGCCCGGCCACCGTCCACCGTTTCGCCGAGTCCGAGATCATGTCGACCTACCTGGTCGCGCTGATCGCCGGCCCGTACGCGTCCTGGCACGAGGAGCACGACGGGATCCCCCTGGGGATCTACTGCCGCGCGAGCCTGGCCCCGCACATGGACCACGAGCGGATCTTCACCGAGACGAAGCAGGGCTTCGACTTCTACCACCGCAACTTCGGGATCCGGTACCCGTTCGGCAAGTACGACCAGCTCTTCGTCCCGGAGTTCAACGCGGGTGCGATGGAGAACGCCGGCGCGGTCACCTTCCTCGAGGACTACGTTTTCCGGTCCCGGGTCACCCGCAGCCTCTACGAGCGGCGTGCCGAGACGATCCTGCACGAGATGGCGCACATGTGGTTCGGCGACCTCGTGACCATGCGCTGGTGGGACGACCTGTGGCTCAACGAGTCGTTCGCCACCTGGGCCTCGGTGCTCTGCCAGGCCGAGGCCACCGAGTACACCGAGGCCTGGACGACCTTCGCCAACGTCGAGAAGTCCTGGGCGTACCGGCAGGACCAGCTGCCGTCCACGCACCCGATCGCCGCGGACATCCCGGACCTGCAGGCCGTCGAGGTGAACTTCGACGGGATCACCTACGCCAAGGGCGCGTCGGTGCTCAAGCAGCTCGTGGCGTACGTCGGGCTCGAGCCGTTCATGGCCGGCCTGCGCGCGTACTTCGAGGCCCACAAGTGGGGCAACGCCACGTTCGACGACCTGCTGGGCGCGCTGGAGCAGGCCTCCGGCCGGGACCTCTCGGACTGGGGCGCGCAGTGGCTGCGCACCACCGGGCTCAACCTGCTGCGCCCGCAGTTCGACCTCGACGACGAGGGCCGCTTCACCTCCTTCGAGGTCGTGCAGGGCGGTGCCCGGCCGGGTGCCGGCGAGCTGCGGACCCACCGGGTGGCCGTCGGCGTGTACGACGACGACGCCGAGGGCCGGCTGGTGCGGACCCACCGGGTCGAGGTCGACGTCACCGGCGAGCGGACACCCGTCGAGGAGCTGGTCGGTGTGCCGCGCGGGAAGCTGGTGCTGGTCAACGACGACGACCTCACCTACTGCGCGCTGCGGCTCGACCCGGGCTCGCTGACCACGCTGATCGACCGGATCGGCGACATCGCCGAGCCGCTGCCGCGCACGCTGTGCTGGTCGGCGGCCTGGGAGATGACCCGCGAGGCCGAGCTCAAGGCCCGCGACTTCACCACGCTGGTGTCCGGCGGGTTCGCGCACGAGACCGAGATCGGCGTGCTGCAGCGGCTCCTGCTGCAGGTCCAGACCGCCGTGGCGTCGTACGCAGACGAGACCTGGGCCGCCGAGACCGGGTGGCCGATGCTCACCTCGGCCCTGGTCGCCGGGCTCGATGCCGCCGAGGCCGGCTCGGACACCCAGCTCGCCCTGGTGAACTCCCTGAGCGGGTCCGTGCTGCCGGACCCCGTCCTGGACCGCTTCGCGGCCTGGCTCTCGGACCGGGAGGTCCCGGCCGGCCTGAAGGTCGACACGGACCTGCGCTGGCGGCTGCTGCACGCCCTCGTGGCGCACGGCAGGGCCGGCGAGGAGGCGATCGAGGCCGAGCACCGGCGCGACCCCACCGCGGCCGGCGAGCGGCAGGCCGAGCGCGCCCGCGCGCTGGTTCCCACCGCCGAGGCGAAGGCCCGGGCGTGGGACCGCGCCGTGCACGACGACGAGCTGCCCAACGCCGTCAACGAGGCGATCATCGGGGGCTTCTCGCACCCGGCGCAGCGCGGGCTGCTGGCGCCGTACGTGGAGAAGTACTTCGCCGAGGTCGCGGACGTGTGGGCGCGGCGGACGTCGGAGCGGGCGCAGAGCGTGGTGCTCGGGCTGTTCCCCTCCTGGGCGGTGGAGAAGTCCACGGTCGACGCCGCCGACGCCTGGCTGGCCGACGAGAGCCACCCGCCGGCACTGCGCCGGCTGGTCTCCGAGGGCCGGGCCGGGATCGTCCGCGCCCTGGCCGCGCGGGAGTTCGACCGCAGCTGACCCGCACCGTGGATCCCTGACGCGCCCGGGCACCCGCTCCGGGCGCGCAGGGAGCCACCGCGGTCGTGATCTCGCTCCGTCGCAGGGTCGACGACACCGAGCGAGAAGGTTGCTCGGCGTTCGGGTGAATGTCGACTGCTCCTCCTGGCACTGTCATACTCCGCACCTCACCGAGGGTGATCCGCGCTCCCCCGTCTGCGGGCGCCCCCGACCCGCCGGAGTCCGCGCATGCGCCTGCAGTCCGTGCTCTACCCCGTCGTGCTGGCGTTCCTCGTCCTCGTCGCCGCGTGCGGCAACCCGAGCACCGACCGGGCCGCGCTGGTCAGCACCGGTCCGGCGACCGCCGAGCCCGCCCCCGAGCCCGTGGCGATGCCGGTGCCCGGCGCCCCGTCCGTGCTGCAGGCCGCCCTCGACGCCAGCCGCAACCTGCCGGAACCGACGCCCGCCCCGTCGGCCGCGGCCGGTCCCACGCGCGGCGGTGCCGGTGGAAGCGGTGGCGGCGCCACGGGACCCGCGGGTCGTAGCGTGACCACCGAGGTGACCTTCTACGGCGCCTACGACAACGATCCCCCCGGTAGCGCCGCGATCGCCTACCCGGTGAAGCACTCCGAGGCCGGGGGCCGGGGCACCTACGCCGACCCGATCACCTTCGCCGCCGATCCGGACTACATGGCCGTCGGCACCCTCGTCTACTACGCGCCGCTGAGGAAGTACTTCGTCATGGAGGACCTCTGCGCGCCCTGCCGGGACGAGTACCAGGCGAACGGGCACCCGCACATCGACTTCTACACGGGCGGTTTCGACAGCGGCGTGACGGCGTGCCAGTCGGCGCTCACCCCGTCCGGCCAGGTCGCGGTGGAGGTCTCGCCGCCGCCGGGCCGCGCGGTCGACACCACACCGCTCTACTCGAACGGGCGTTGCCTCTCGGGTTGATCACCAGGAACGGTGGGGATCATGACGAGCGCAGGTTCGCCCGCCCCTCCGGCCCTGCCCGAGCACCTGCGCCGGCCCGCCGCCGTCGCGGTCGGCCTCGCCACGGTCGTGTTCGCGCTGCTCGGCACCCGCTACGCCGGGGAGAGCGGTCACGGTCGGTTGGACGGGCACGCCGAGAACCTGGTCGACTCGCTGACCTCCACCCACGTGTGGGTCCTGCAGCGGCTCAGCGAGCTCGGCTCTCCGCCGCTGGTGGTGGTCACGGCCTTCGCGCTCTGCGGGCTCTGCCTGGCGCTGGGCCGCCGCCGGCTCGCCGTCGTCGCGCTCGTGGGGCCGGGACTCACCGGCGTCGCGACGACCTTCCTCAAGCCCGCGATCGGGCGGACGATGGAGTTCGGCGGCTTCGCCTACCCCAGCGGCCACACCGGCGGCGCGACGTCGACCGCCCTGGTCGCCGCGCTGCTGCTGGTCAGCCTGGTCCGGCCCGGTCGGAGCACGGGCATCGCGCTGATCGTGACGATCGCGCTCGTGGTCGGCGGCACGATCGGCACGGCGATGGTGGCGACCGGCGCCCACTACCCGACGGACGCCGTGGGCGGCTTCTGCGCGGCCGTGGCGTTCGTGCTGGGCACGGCCCTGCTGCTGGAGGCCGTCGCCGCGTGGTGGCACGGCCGCACCGGGCCGCGCGGTTGACTCCGGAGACGACGAGGGCCCGCCGGGAAGGCGGGCCCTCGGTGGTTCGTGTCGTCAGCGGCGCCGCAGGCGGCTGAGCAGCCCCTTCTTCTTCCCGCCGCCGTCGGCCGGGGTGTAGTGGCCGCAGACGGCGGCCCCGCAGGCGCCGCAGTCGTCCCCGGGCCGGTAGTGCTCGTGCGCCTCGGCCTCGTGCCCGCAGACGCACACACCCGCCGGCGCGGGGGCCTGCGGCGGCGGCGCGACCGGCGGCGCGGCCGGGGCGCCGGCCTCCGTACCGGTGCGCTGGGCGGGCACCGCGACCGCGGGCGCCGCGGGATCGTCCACCGCCGGCAGCCCCGTGGGCGGGGTCAGCACCGACGAGGAGGATCCCTGCACACCACGCGTCGTGGTCCGGTTGCGCGGACGGGCGTTGTCCGACTCACCCATTCGGGATCCCACCTTTCTTCCGACCGGCCTCGGGGGCCGGATGGGGCACAGTATGCAACCGGGCAACCCCCCAGGGCCATCACCAGGAGAGGTGAGACGCCCGACGGTGTGCGTGGTTGCCCTACCGCGCGACGGGGTCGGTGGCCGGTCGGTTCACGTCGACGGCCGGAAGGACGATGGTCGCGGCGCAGCCGCGCGGGCCGTCCACCGTCCGCAGGGACAGGGACCCTCCCTGACCCTCCACGAGTTCCCTGCTGATGTGGAGCCCCAATCCGGAACCTCCGGCGCGGGCGTCGCGTACACCCCGTCCGAGAACCTCGCGCTCCTTCCCCGGGGGAAGGCCCGGCCCGCGGTCCCTGACCTCGATTACCACCTCGTCGTCCTTGGAAAACGCCGTCACCGACACGGGGGTTCCCGGGGCGTGCCGTTCACAGTTGGCCAACAGGTTCGTGACGATCTGGGCCGCGACGGCCGGGTCGCCCGAGGCAGCCAGCCCCTCGGCCACCTCGAGGCGCACCTCCCGGCCGCGCGCCCGCTGCAACGCCACGAGGCCCGCGAGCATCGGCTCGACCTCGTAGGAGGCGGCCGGGTCGGCCGGCCCGCCGAGGTCCTCCTCCAGCTCCAGCGGGTCCGACGATCGCTCGAGGATCGTGTGCAGGCGGCCGAGCTCGGCGAGCACCGCGCTGCGCAGCCGCTCGTGGTCCGGCCCCTCGCCCTCGGCGGAGAGCAGGTGGGTGATGCCGGCGAGCCCGGCCAGGCCGTTGCGCAGCTCGTGGTTGCGCTCGGCGGTGTGCGCGGCGGCGCGTTCCATGTGCAGCGCGGCGGCGGCGAGCTCCTCCTGCTGCTCGAAGTTCTCCTCCTGCAGCGACCGCAGGCCGCGCTGGACCAGCTGCAGCAGGCCGACCAGCAGCACGGTCATGCCGACGAGCCGCAGCGCCGGGAACACGAGGTCCGGCACGGGCGGGCTCATCGGGCCGGCCAGCCGGTAGAGCTGCGCGCCGGCCAGGATGACCAGGCCGAGCCCGACCCGCAGCCGGGTGGTGCGCTGCCGGCGCACGGCGTCGATCACCGCCAGGACCGCGGCGCCGACCCATCCGATCACGACGACCACCGCGGTGACCGGCCCCGCGACCAGGCGCGTGGCCGGACCGAGGTCGGGCACGACGAACAGCGCCAGCACGGCGAGGACCGCGCCGCCGAGCATGATGACCCAGCCGCCCCAGGTCCCGAGGCGGCGCGGCGAGCGCAGGGCGAAGACCAGCAGCACGAGCGCGGTGGTGTAGGCGAGGAGTCGCGAGACCTGGATCGCCGAGGAGGCCGAGCCCGCCGGCGCCGACACGCCCCACGGCAGCACGACCAGGCAGTACAGGACCAGCGCGGCGGCCAGCCACGCCAACCGGGCCTCGGACAGCAGCCGCGAGGCCACCAGCGCCAGGATCGCGGCCGACGCGCCGATGCCCGCGCAGACCAGGGTGAGGATGTCCGAGGCCGTCTCCCGGTGGAGCCACTCGAGGACCCGCGGGCTGCCGGCCAGCACGACGACCCCGGCGCACAGCGCCAGCAACGCCCCCACGTCGACGGCCAGGCGTGAGGTGAAGCGGGCGCGCCGTAGCCGCCCCACCGCACTCGTGACACCCGTCGCCATGACGCCGAGGACCCCCTCCCCGGGCGCGCCCCGGGCGCGCCGTTCATCCATCTTAGGGATGCGGGGACCCCGGTACGCGGCGGACGATGGACCTCAGCCGAACGGTCGTCAGGCGTTCGCCCGACCCGGCATGCCCGCGCCGACCTGCGACGAGGGGTGGATCAGGACCCGGTCGCCCGCCGGTAGAGGGCCACGGCCTCGAGCTGCGAGCTCACCTCGAGCTTGGTGAGCACCGCGCGGATCTGCGTCCGCACGGTCGCCAGGGACACCACGAAGTGGTCCGCCACGGCCTGGGCACGTTTGCCGCGGGCCAGTTCGGCCAGCACCTCCCGCTCCCGCTGGGTCAGCCGGCCGAGCTTCTCGGCGAGCTCCCGGCGCTCCGACTGTCTGCGGCGGTAGAGGTCGATGAACTTGCGCCGCCGGTCCTCGGACATCACCGGCCGGCCCGCGGCCGCCTCGCGGACCGCCGCGAGCAGGGTGGGGAAGGGCGCGTTCTTCGGCACCCAGGCCAGGGCACCGGCGTCGAGCGCCGAGCCGACGCGGGCCGGGTCGGCGCTCCCGGAGAGGACGAGGACCTGCCAGCCCGCGCCCAGCAGCGGGCCGACCAGCTCCACGCCGTCGATCCGGTTGCCCTCGGCGTCACGGCCCAGGTCGAGGTCGAGCAGCACGAGTCCGGGCCCGATCCTGGCGGCCTCGGCGAGGATCCCGCGCTCGGCCGCCGGTCGGATGCGGGAGGCGTCGATTCCCTCGGAGCGCAGGCTGAGCACGAGCGAGGTCGCGACGAGCTCGTGGTCGTCCACGACCACGACGGGCGTGCCGACATCCGGGGGCCTGCGCCCGGCGTCGTGCCGTGTCGGTTCGCTCATGGAGTACGACGGTGGCCTTCGCTGTGGGTCCGACGGACGGTCCTGGGACTGCACCGGATCGCCCGTCGGGTACCGGTGCCCGACCGGGGCGTGGGTGAATCCGTACGCCTTGCCCACATGATTGCACCATATGGCTGACGAACCCCACCCATCACGCACGATTGCGTGATGGCGGTGTGGCACGGCCCGCTCCCGGGCCGCGCCGCGCGTCCCGCCTCGGGGTCGTCTCAGCGGCGCGGGCCGGCCTGGTCCGCGAGCATGCGCAGCCCGCTGAGCAGTCCACCCAGCAGGTCGCCCTCCTTGAACGAGGCCACCATGCTCATCACGGCGAGCTTGGCGCCGCGGTCCGGCAGGCGCAGCCGCGCCTCGGACCCGGTGATGACCTCGACGACCCGCTGGCCAGGGCTGACCGCGACCAGCACGGACTCCGGGGCCCGCTCGAGCGAGGCGTGCAGCTCGGCCGCGCGGACCTCGGTCTTCTCCCCGAGGTCGCCCAGGTAGATCGCGAACAGCAGGCCGGTCTCGCGGCTGGCGAGGGTCAGCGCCTCGTCGAGCCGGGACAGCTGCGGGGTGGTGAAGGGGACGCCGGCGGAGGGGTCCACCTCGGTGAAGACCTCGGCGGCCGACACCCGGCCGGAGGCGGTGACGACCGTGCCCTCGGGCAGGTCGTCCGGGTCGATCGTGGCGACGGCACCGTGGCCGTGCCCGCCGTGCTCACCAGTGGCCACGGGCACCTCCGGTCGTCGCGGCCCCGTCGGCCGGCTCGATGTGCTCGGTGTGGGCGGGCAGGTGCGCCCCCTCGGGGTTCGCCGTCCACAGCACGGGCTCGTAGGCCCACTTCTCTCCGGTGCGGTACTTCGGCCGCTTCGCGGTCTTCGGGGCGATCGTCAGCAGGGCGACGACCACGTAGATGACCAGAGGCGGAACCACGAAGGCCAGCACCGTCTGCACCACGCTCACGGACGCACAACTTAGTCCATGGGTCGGGGTCCGGGCATGTCAGGAGCGGTGGACCTCCCTCACACCCCGCACCGGGCCCTGCGGTCGCACACGCCTCACACCCCGGGCTCGCAGGGCAGCACGCCCCGCCCGATCGCCCCCGTCAGCTCGTCGAAGTCCCGCTCGGTCTGGTCGGCGTAGGCGCGGGCGAACCGGCGCACGGCCTGCCGCACCTTCCCGCCGCCCCCGATGTAGCCGCTGATCATGCTCGCGCCGCTGGTCCGGGCGTGCCCCTTGGCGAGGAGCCGGCCGCAGACGGCGGCGTAGTCGGCGAGCGTGGCCGCGTCGATGCCGTCGAGGACGATCGCGCCCTTCATGTCCCGGAACTGGCGGACGTAGTACTGCCGCCGGCCCACCGTCGTCCAGCCGAGGAGCGGGTCGGACACGGTCTGCAGGGCCTGCTGGTACTCGACGACGCGCTGGCCCTGGTGGTCGTGCCACGCGTCGTCGCCGTGGACGTAGGGGGCCACGACGGACCGGCGGGCCTGCTTGAGCTGCAGGAACAGCACGTCGTCGGCGCCGGAGCCCTCGCACAGCGCGATGTAGGCGCGCAGCCCGACCGAGCCGACGCCCACGACCTTGTGCGCGATGTCGACCACGCGGTACCCGCCGACGACCCGCGCCCAGTGCGGCGGCAGGGTGCGCAGGTACTCGTCGAGGGCGGCGAGGATCCGTTCGTACTGCGCCGGGTCCGGCCGCGTGATCAACGGCGGCTCGGTGACCAGGCGGCGCTCCGCCCCGTCGCGCTGGGTGAACCGCGGCAGCGCGCGGTCGCTGGTGCGGCGCCGGGCCTTGCGGGCCGCCGACGCGACGGCCTTGCGGCTGCTCTTGCTCGGCGCCCGCTCGTGCAGCTCCTGCGCCCCGATCCGCTCGAAGGACCGGGCGAGCAGCGGCTCCTCGGCCAACCGCTCGAGGTGCCGGCGGTAGGCGTCGACGCACTCCCCCACGGCCGTCGCGCACTGGTCCTCGGTGGCCGAGTTCTCCCGGCCGGCCACCCAGACGCTCGACGCGAGCCGGCGCAGGTCCCACTCCCACGCCCCGGGGTGGGCCTCGTCGAAGTCGTTGAGGTCGAAGACGAGCTCCCGCTCCGGCGACGCGTAGAAGCCGAAGTTGCCGAGGTGGGCGTCGCCGCAGATCACCGGCCGGATGCCGGTGGCGGGCAGGGTCGCGAAGTCCGCGGCGTGCTGGGCCGCGGCGCCGCGCAGGTAGGCGTAGGGGCTCGCGCTCATCCGCCCGATCCGCACGGGGACCAGCCGCGCGACCCGGCCCTCGTTCGTCGCGATCACGGACTCGACGGCGCCGATCCGGCGGTTGTCCGGCGACCAGTCCGCCAGCGAGGACCGCGGCACCTCCCGGCGCAGGCTCCGGCCCAGCGCGTACCGCTCCTCGCGCGGGACGGACGGCGCGGACAGCCGGGCGAAGCCGTCGCGGTCGCGCGGGTGCAGCGAGGCGAGGACGGCGTGCGGGTGCATGGACAGGTGATACCGGACGGGCGGTCGCGCCGCCGGGCCCGACGGCACGGCGTCCGGTTCGTCCGTCCGGCACCGTCACCCGGGAGCGGTTGGTCGCACGAGTACACCCGGTGACCTCTCCGTCACCCGCTCGGGTTGTTCGGCCGTCGCCGCCCCGCGACGATGTGGCGCATGCGTCTCCGGCGGGCGGCCCTGGCCCTGGTCGCGGCGGCGGGCCTCGCCGGGCTCGCGGGCTGTGCGATCTCGGGCCCGACCCCGCTGTGCGACGAGGCGCGCGGGCTCGTGGACCAGGGCCAGCTCGCCCAGGCCGCGGAGTTGTTCGCCCGCGCGCAGGTGCGCAACGAGGGCACGTGCGCGGAGAACGGCCTGGGCGAGGTGGGCGAGCGCTACACGATGGCCTACACGGACGCCGCCCGCGGATCGGCCGCCGAGATCGAGGGCCACACCGACCTCGCCCGGTCCGCCTACGAGTCCGCGCTGCGGCTCGACGCGGGCAACCAGGCGGCGTCCAACGGCCTGGTCCGGCTCGGCCTCCCGCCCGCGGAGCGCAGCAACCCGCTGGCCCTGCCCGCGGTCGCGCCGTACCCGCAGGCCTCGTGGTGGACGGGCTGGCAACTGGCGCTCCCCGCGCTGGCCCTCGCCCTGCTCGCCGTGGCCGGGGTCGCGGCGCTGTGGCGGCGGGGCGGTATCGGTCCGCGGGACCGGGCGCTCGACGACGGGCCGGAGCTCGACGGCGGGTCCCGGCCGTCCGCCTTCCGGGAGTGGCGTGGGCGCGGGTGGCGCCGCCGGCGGTCGGACGAGGAGGCGGCCTTGGAGCCAGGTGCCTCACCGGGCGACTCCGGTCCGGCGGCGGGTCGGCCCGGCGGCCGGGACCTCGGGCGAGGGGGATCGCGGTGGGGCTCGCGCCGCCCGACGCAGAAGGCGGCCGACGACCGGTGGGCACGGGGGCAGACCGAGCCGTCGCCGGAGCGCGAGCCCGCCGACGTGCTTCCCCCGACCTCTCGCCCGATCCCTGCGGCGTCCGGTGCCGCCGCGGCCGCCGGGGTCCTCGCCGCAGGTGAGGTCGCGGCGGAGCGGCAGGAGGCCGAGCCCACCGCGGCACGGCGCGAGGCGGAACCGACCGACCCGGGGCTGGGCGTGCGCAGCAAGGCCCAGGACGGGTCCTCGGGACGCGAGGACGCCGAGCCGTCGGACCGCGGAGACGTGCAGGTCGTGAAGCCGTCGTCACTCGAGCAGCCGGGATCGGGAGGCGAGGCCGGGCCGGGGGTGGCCGAGAGGAACGGCGTCGTGCCGGCCGCGCAGCCCGGGTCGGAGAGCGCCACGCTTCCCTCGGGGGCGGCCGTCGAGTCGAACGAGGAGTCGACGCCGACATCGGGCAAGGCGGGGCCGGCCGAGCCCCGCTCCGCAGTCGATGCCGAGCCCGCCGCCCCGCCTGCTCCCGCCGGCGCTGAAGAACAAGCCGAGCCACCTTCGGAGGGTGATGCTGCCCCTGCCACAGAAGGAGAAGGCGCCCCGAGTACCGAGGCGCCGCGCGGCGAAGGGTCGTCGTCGGACCGTGCGTCCGCCGCGACTTCTGAAGAGGAGCCGCCGACCGCCGCGGCACCGAGGGACCGAGGGGAGGTTCCGACCGACGCTCCGGGGCCGGAGCCGGCGAACCCCTCGGACGAGGAGCTCTTGGAGGAGCGGGCCGCCGCCGAAGCGCCGACCACGCCCGAGGCTCCTTCATCGACTGCCCGCACGGCTCCCACATCAACGGTCGGCACGACGGACGCTCCCGCATCGGCGGCCGGCACGGCCGACGCTCCCGCATCGGCGGCCGGCACCGTTGTCGCCGCCGCTGCTGTAGGAGCGGCCGCCGTCGGCGCCGCGAAGGCTGCTTCCCGAGCCACCACCTCGACGGCCCGCGGAGACGAACCCGCCGGCGGACCGTCCGCCGGAGACGACCCCGCGGCCGGACCGGCCGCCGGAGGCGACGGCCCAGCCGGGCCGACCGCCGACACTTCCACCGCACCCGGGGCAGCCGCCGGTGACGACACGGCTGCGAGGCCGACCGCCGGGGTCGACACCGCGGCCAGGCCGACCGCCGGAGCCGACACCACAGCCGAGCCGACTGCCCGAGACCGCCCAGCCGGGCCGTCCGGCGACGACACCGCTCCCGATGAAACCGGCGGGAACGACAGCGCAGCCGCCCCTGCCACTGGAGAACACGTCGAAACCGCGCCGACCGCCGGGGCCGGCACCGCGGCGACCTCGGCTGCCGAGACCGCTTCCCTGATGGAACCCGCCCCGCCTGCGGGAAGCCCCGACCCGGCCCTCCGCGCTCACCTCGCCGGCCTCGATCTGGAGATCGGTCAGCTCCAGCGCATCCTCAACCGATCGCTGCGCACCGACCGGGACGGCGGCCCGCCCCGCTTCTTCGCCGCCCGCCGGCCCGTCAAGGGCCCGGCCGTCGCCGTCACGCTCGAGATCGTGTCCCTGCAGCTCGCGGGCGGCGAGCACACCGGCAGCACCGTCTGCGTGCGCCGCACCGTGGCCGCGGAGCGGCAGCCGGGGCCGTGGGTGCCGGAGGACCGCGAGAACCGCTGGCAGGACGTCGCCGAGGAGGTCGACCACAGACCGTTCGGCAGCATCCGGGACTCCGACAACCGGATGTGGATCACACCGGGCCGCGAGGAGCTGCGCGAGATCCTGCGCGACCTGAACCGGATCCGTCCGGTGTGGCTCCCCCTCCTCGGCGGCGACTCACCGGGCGCCGCGCTGCCGCTCGCCCCGCCGCCCGCGGATCAGGTCACCGGACTTCGAGCCGCGTTCGACGGCGCGCAGCCACTGGTCAGCCCGCAGCCGCTGCCCTCCGGCGTCCGGCTGCTCGCGATCGTCGACGCTCTGCTCGCCGGACACGATCTCGTCAACGTCCGGGTCGACGCCGTCGCCAACGAGGTCCTCGCCCTCGCCGCCGCCGAGTCCGTGGAACACGAGCTCGACCGCCACCTGCTCCCCCTCGGGCGCTGAGCGCGGCGCCGGCCCGCACGAACCCTCGTCGCACCGCGCAACAGCCAGGACCCCTGTGCGCGGCACCGACGCCGGGTGCGAGCGGCACAAACCCGACCCGTCAGCCGCCCCGCACCCCGTCCATGATCACCAGTGGTGGACCGGCGCGGTCGATTTCCGACCGTCCGCGTGCACACGTGATGATCACCGGTCGGATCCACGTACCCGGAAGCGAGTTGGTCGTCGCCCCCTCCGAGGGGCCGGAACGCTGCATCCAGCCGGTCGGCCCCGGAGAGCCTGATCACCGGTCAGCCCGACAACCCGGCGCGCCTACCGGTACACCGGCAGAACCCCCTGTTCCTTCGCCTGGGCGAGGGTCGGTGCGTCGCGGTCCTTGTCGGACAGGATCAGCTCGAGATCCGCCGGCCACGGCAGGCCCAACGAAGGGTCCAGCGGCGAGACCCCGTGCTCGGCGGACGGGTTGTACGGCGTGGAGCACAGATACGCCATCACCGTCGCCTCCTCCAACGCGACGAACGCGTGCCCCAACCCCTCGGCGATGTACACCGCCCGCATGGATTCGGAGTCCAGCTCCACCGCCTCCCACTTCCCGAAGGTCGGCGACCCCACCCGCACGTCGACGATCACGTCGAGCAGTCGCCCCGACGGGCACGACACGTACTTCGCCTGCCCCGGCGGCACGTCCGCGAAGTGCACCCCGCGCACCACCCCCAGCCGCGACACCGAGTGGTTCGTCTGCCCCACGACCAGGTCGAACCCCAGCGCCTCCCGGAACACCGGCCCCTGGAACGGCGCCACGAACACCCCGCGCCGGTCCGGGAACACCGCCGGCTCGAACACCCACGCCCCCGAGATCCCCAGCTCGCGGTACTTCACGACGCGACCCCACTCTTGAGCGGCTCCCACCAGTCCCGCCGCTCCCGGTACCACGCCACCGTCTCCGCCAGCCCCACCTCGAACGCCACCCGCGGCTCGTACCCCAGCTCCGCGCGGATCTTCGACCAGTCCACCGAGTACCGCCGGTCGTGCCCCTTGCGGTCGGGCACCGGCTCCACCCGCGACCAGTCCGCCCCCACCGCCTCCAGCAGCCGCGCCGTCAGCTCCCGGTTGGTCAGCTCCGTGCCGCCGCCGATGTTGTAGATCTCACCGGCCCGACCCGAGGCCGCGACCAGCGCGATCCCTCGGCAGTGGTCGTCGACGTGCAGCCAGTCCCGCACGTTGAGCCCGTCGCCGTACAACGGCACCGTGCCCCCGTCGAGCAGGTTGGTCACGAACAACGGGACGACCTTCTCCGGGAACTGGTAGGGCCCGTAGTTGTTGCTGCACCGCGTGATCGACACGTCCAGCCCGTGCGTGCGGTGATACGACCGCGCCAGCAGGTCGCTGCCTGCCTTCGACGCCGAGTACGGCGAGTTCGGCTCCAGCACGTGGTCCTCCGACCACGAGCCCGACTCGATCGACCCGTACACCTCGTCCGTGGACACGTGCACGAACTTCGAGACCCCGGCGTCCAGCGCCGCCTGCAGCATCACCTGCGTGCCCACCACGTTCGTCGACACGAAGTCCGCCGCCCCCGCGATCGAGCGGTCCACGTGCGACTCCGCCGCGAAGTGCACCACCACCTCGCAGCCCGCCACCGCCGCCGCGGCCGTCGACGGATCCCGGATGTCGCCGACCACGAGGTCGACGTCGACGGAGGCCAGGTTCTCCCGCCGCCCGGCGTAGGTCAGCAGGTCCAGCACCCGGACCTCACCGGTCAAGGCCGGGTAGGCGCCGGCAACCAGCGACCGCACGAAGTGCGACCCGATGAACCCCGCCCCACCCGTGACCAGAACGCGCACCCCGGGAGAGTAGCGACGGGCCGCTCGGCAGAATGCCCCCGTGCGCGCCCTCGTCCTCGGAGCGGGCGGCCAGCTCGGCAAGGCGCTGGCCGCGGCGCTGCCGACCGCCCGGGCGATGACCCGCGCCGAGCTGGACCTCACCGACCAGGCCGCGCTCGCCGCCGTCGACTGGTCGGCCTTCGACACGATCCTCAACGCCGCCGCCTTCACCCGGGTCGACGCCGCGGAGACGCCCGAGGGCCGTCGGCAGGCCTGGGCCGCCAACGCCTCCGCGCCCGCCGCGCTCGCCCGGATCGCGACCGCGCACGACCTGCGGCTGGTGCACGTCTCCACCGAGTACGTCTTCGACGGCACCCATCCCGGCCCGATCCCGGAGGACGCCGACGTCGCGCCGCTGAGCGCCTACGGTGCCTCGAAGGCCGCCGGCGACGCCGCCGTCGCGACCACCCCGAAGCACTGGATCGTCCGTCCGACCTGGGTGATCGGTGACGGCGCCAACTTCGCCCGCACCATGCGCTCCCTCGCGCAGCGCGGGATCTCCCCCACCGTCGTCGCCGACCAGATGGGCCGCCCCACCCTCGCGAGCGACCTCGCCACCGGGATCCTCCGGCTCCTCGAGGCGGAACCCGGCACCTACCACCTGACCAACGACGGCGAGCCCGCGAGCTGGGCGGACGTCGCCCGGTTCGTCTTCACGGCCTCCGGACGCCGCGCGGACGAGGTCACCGACACCACCACCGCCGCCTACTTCGCCGACAAGCCCGATGCGGCCCGCCGCCCGTTGAACAGCGTCCTCGACCTGACGAAGGCGGCGAAAGCCGGCGTCACGCTCCCCGACTGGCGCGAGAGCCTCGGGACCTATCTCGCCCGGGAGGGGATGGACACGTGAAGGGCATCGTCCTCGCCGGCGGCACCGGCACCCGGCTGCACCCGATCACCAAGGGCGTTTCGAAGCAGCTGCTGCCGGTGTTCGACAAGCCGATGATCTACTACCCGCTCTCCACCCTGATGCTGGCCGGGGTGCGCGAGATCCTGGTCATCACCACTCCCGAGGACGCCCCGAGCTTCCACCGCCTCCTCGGCGACGGCAGCGAGCTCGGTCTCGACCTCACCTACGCCACCCAGGCCGAACCCAACGGCATCGCCGAGGCCTTCCTCATCGGCGAGGACCACGTCGCCGGCGAGAAGGTCGCGCTCGTGCTGGGCGACAACATCTTCCACGGCCCCCGCTTCTCCGGGATGCTCCGCGACGCCCGGGACGGCCTCGGCCCCGAGGGCGACGGCTGCGTGCTGTTCGGCTACCCGGTGAAGGACCCGCAGCGCTACGGCGTCGGTGAGGCCGACGACCAGGGCCGGTTGGTCTCCATCGAGGAGAAGCCCGAGAAGCCCCGCTCCGACCGCGCCATCACCGGCCTCTACCTCTACGACGGTCAGGCGTCGGAGATGGCGAAGCGGCTGCGGCCGTCCGCCCGGGGCGAGCTGGAGATCACCGACCTCAACCGCGCCTACATGGAGCAGGGCCGCGCCCGGCTCGTCGACCTCGGCCGCGGTTTCGCCTGGCTCGACACCGGCACCCACGAGTCGCTGATCGAGGCCGGGCACTACGTGCAGGTCCTCGAGAACCGCCAGGGCATCCGCATCGCCTGCCTGGAGGAGGTCGCGCTGCGGATGGGCTTCATCGACGCCGAGGCCTGCCACGCCCTCGGGGAGAAGCAGGCGAGGAACGGCTACGGCCAGTACGTCATGGACGTCGCGAAGTCCTTCACCGCGACGCGATGAGCGAGCCGGCACTCCGGCGGGCTCGACGCGGAAGGACTCGAGCCTTCTCAGGCGACCGCGACCTCGGAGACCGATCGTGTCGGCCGCGGCCTGCCCCTTCTGCGCCGTCCCCGGCACGCTGTCCAGCGCCGTGATCGTCAGCCGGCTCGTGACCGTCGCGCTCAGCGCGGTCCACCGGAGCCCCGCGGCGCCGGTCGACGGGTCCAGCGCGGTGGTGACCGAGCGACCGTCGTCCGCCGTGAGGCGCACGGCGGAGCAGTGCTTGCCCGGTGCGGGAGACTCGCCGTGTGGAGCTGCTCGTCGCGCGCAACCCCGACCCGGCCAGCTCGCTGCCGTACCTGATCCGCATTCCGCTCGCGGGCGGTCTGGTCTTCCGCGCGAAGGACACCTGGCCGCGCACGAAGGCGATCTACTGCCACCCCGTGCCCGACGACGAGTGGCCGGCCGACGCCGAGATCGTCGAGCGGGTGGCGCTGAAGTCCTGTGTGCGGCGCGGGGCGGCGATCGACGTCGTGGCCGACCGGGGGCGCGAGCAGCGCTCCCAGATCGTGTTCACCCGGGCCCGCGGGCGGGAGATGGTGTTCTGGCAGTCGCCGCGGACCCGGAAGCAGGCCCGGCCCGACGTCCGGCTCCCCACCGCCCGCGCCTCCGGCATCCCCGAGCTGGAGATCGTGGTCGACGCCCACGAGCGCTACCCGTACTCCTTCACCGGTCAGCAGGTGCGGACGACGAAGCGGGGCCTGAGCTGCGGCGACTACGCGGTCCTCGGTCCGGGCGGCTCGGTGGTCGCGGCCGTGGAGCGCAAGGCGCTGGCCGACCTGGTCGGCAGCGTGTCCGACGGCCGCCTGCGCTTCGCCCTCACCGAGCTCGCCACCCTGCCCCGCGCCGCCGTCGTCGTGGAGGAGCGGTACTCGTCGATCTTCAAGCAGGCCTACGTCCGCCCGGCGACCATCGCGGACGGCCTCGCCGAGCTGCAGGTCCGCTGGCCCGCGATCCCGATCGTCTTCTGCGACACCCGCGCGCTCGCCGAGGAGTGGACCTACCGCTTCCTCGCCGCCGCCAGCTCCTGGGCCGAGACCGAGGCCGTCGCCGCCGAGCGCATCGGCGACGACTCCGCACTGGCCGATGCCCCGGCCGCACCCCCGCCGTCGACCGCCGAGGTCCGGCGCTGGGCCCGGGAGAACGGCATCGTCGTGCCGGACAAGGGCCGGCTGCGGCCCGAGGTGCACGAGGCGTGGCGGGCAGCGCATGACCTCGACCGAGTGGCCCCCCGTACAGGCCACTACGACACGGCCGAGCGGAGCAACTTCGCTCGAAGGCCGAATTCGGACGAATGACCCCCTCGGTTCTCCGCGGTAATCGGGTGACTTCGCACCGTCCATCACGGAAGGGTCAGGTGTCCGAAAGGGAGCGGTGACCCGAATACGGAACCGAGCCGCCTCTGTGGACGATGCGACCTTCTCGGGGCGCGGCAGAACTGCCCGCGTAGCCTTTCCGCACGGCTCCACTTCTGCACCCTCCTGACGCCGGCCGGTGCCGCAGATCGCGCCGAAGTCCCTCCGCCCGGCGGCAGCCGAGTTCGATCTTCCGCAGGCCAGGAGGACACGCCGCGCGGCACGCGACGCGACGACCGCCCCTCGGCGATGTACGCAGGCGACCGGCGCCGTGCGTCCGAGAAGGACGGAAACGCTCCCCAGCGCCGCAATTCGGTCGCGTCCGGGAGAATCCGGACCGCTCCGCGAGGGTGCCGGGAACTCGCGCGGCGCCCATTCCGCGGGTGACTTATGCTGGCGGCCGTTTGCTTCCCGTACACCCCCGATTCACCCCCGAGTCACGATCATCTCCGGCCTCCGGCGCCTGTGAGAAGGAGTCACCGTGGTCAACCTGCCCGCACTCCTGGCGCGGGTCGCCGACGAGGTGCGTCGCCAGCTGCGCAACATGAAGCTGGACCGGACCGTGCGCCGGCTACCGGGCAACGAGGTCGTCGCCCTGCGGGACTTCCTCGGCCCGCAGGCCGACCGGATCCTGTCCCGGTTCGGGTTGATCCCCGCGGCGGTGCGTCGCCGCCGGGCCCGTCGATTCGAGGAGGACCTCCGACTGCTCAACGACGTGCTGGCGGGGACCGCCTTCGGCGACCGGTACTGGGTGTGGGGCGGGATGCTCCTGGGCTGGGCGCGGGAGGGCCGCCTCCTGCCGCACGACAGCGGCGACGCGGACTTCTGCTACGACGCGGCCGACGACGAACTCCTCGACCGGGCCGAGCCCGCCCTGCGCGCCGCCGGCTTCCGGCGCTGGTACTCGTTCCGGGACAACACCGGCGTGCGGACCGAGCGCACCTTCATCCGGCACGGCGCCCTGTTCGAGTTCTTTCGGCTCCAGCCCACCGAGCAGGACATGCAGGAGTACCACCTGTACGGCACCGGGCCGACCGGCCTGGTCGAGGCCGTCGGGCTGCTCCCGCGGCTCGATCTCGAACCGTTCGACTTCCTCGGGCGCACGTGGCGCAAGCCCGTCGACCACGAGAAGGTCCTGGAGCTCCACTACGGGGACTGGCGCACGCCCGACCCGACCTGGGGCTACCTGGACGACAACGCCATCGTGCGCACCCGCGAGTGGTGCCCGGTCGGGTCGCGGTGACCCGCCGCACCCGCGTCGCGGACGCCGTCGCCAGGACGAAAGGGGATCCCCCGATGCCCGACCCGCTGCTGCCCACCGACCTGCCCGCCGACCTGCCCGCCGATCTGCCGCGGCCCCGGTCCGACGCCGGCTCCCCCGTCTCCCGGGCGGCCGCCCTGCGGCGGATGGTGTTCTCCGGCGAGCTCGAGTTCCTCATGGAGGCGCACAACGGGCTCTCCGCCCGGATCGTGCGGGAGGCCGGGTTCGGCGGGATCTGGGCGTCCGGCCTGGCCATGTCGGCCCAGCTCGGCGTTCGGGACAACAACGAGGCCAGCTGGACGCAGATCGTCGACGTCGTGGAGTTCATGGCCGACGCCAGCGACCTGCCCATCCTGCTCGACGGCGACACCGGCTTCGGCAACTTCAACAACGTGCGCCGGCTCGTGCGCAAGCTGGAGCAGCGCGGGGTGGCCGGGGTCTGCATCGAGGACAAGCAGTTCCCCAAGACCAACAGCTTCATCGACGGCGACCGGCAGCCGCTGGCCGAGGTGGAGGAGTTCTGCGGGCGGATCAAGGCCGGCAAGGACTCGCAGCTCGACGAGGACTTCGTCCTGGTCGCCCGGGTGGAGGCGATGATCGCGGGCTGGGGCGTCGACGAGGCGTTGCACCGCGCCGCGGCGTACCACGAGGCCGGGGCGGACGCGATCCTGATCCACAGCGCCAAGTCCCGTCCGGACGAGATCCTCGAGTTCGCCGCGCAGTGGCAGAACCGGGCCCCGCTGGTGATCGTGCCGACGAAGTACTACAGCACCCCCACCACCGTCTTCCGCGAGGCCGGGATCAGTGTCGTGATCTGGGCCAACCACCTGCTCCGCGCCGCGACCTCGGCGATGCAGTCGGTGGCCCGCGAGATCCACGACAGCCGCACGCTGGTCGACGTGGAGGACCGCGTCGCGCCCGTCGGGGAGATCTTCCGACTGCAGGGTGCCGACGAGTACGCGGCCGCCGAACGCCGGTACCTCTCGGTCGCGCACCAGGCGCCGGCCGCCGTCGTGCTGGCCGCGACCCGCGGCCGCGGGCTCGAGGCCGTGACCGAGGACCGCCCGAAGGTCATGCTGCCGATCGCCGGCAAGCCGCTGCTGCGCTGGCTCGTCGACACCTTCAAGTCCCAGGGCATGAACGACATCACCGTGGTCGGCGGCTACCGGGCCGACGCGATCGACACCTCCGGGCTGAAGCTGGAGGTCAACGAGCGCCACGAGGAGACCGGCGAGCTCGAGTCGCTGCGGCGGGCCCTGCCCGCGATCACCCGCGACACCGTCGTCTCCTACGGCGACCTGATGCTGCGCGGCTACATCCTGCGGGACCTGCTCGACGTCAAGGCGGACTTCGCCGTGGTGGTCGACTCCTCCGCCGTCACGGACGAGGACGCGGGCCGCACGAACGACTTCGTGCAGTGCTCCGAGCCCGACGACCGGTCCCTCTTCGGCCGCCAGGTGCTGCTGCGCAGGGTGACCAACGAGGCCGCCGGCTCGGACGGCCGCTGGATCGGCATGCTCGCCGTGCGCGGCGAGGGTGTCGCCCGGTTGACGGCGATGATGGAGCGGTTGGTGCAGCGGCCGGACTTCGACCGGCTGGACATGCCGGACCTGCTCAACGCGCTCGTCGACGCCGGTGAGACAGTCGAGGTCCTGTACGTCCACGGCCACTGGCGCGGCATCAACGACCTGTACGACTTCGACCGTGCCGGGGAGTTCGCCCGGCCGTGAGTCCCGACCCCGACGGGAGCATCCTGTGATCGCCGCCGAGACCTTCGTCGACCAGGCGCGGGCGCGCGGGTTCGCCTGGTACACCGGCGTCCCCTGCTCGTACCTCACGCCGTTCATCAACTACGTGCTGCAGGCCGACCACCTGCGGTACCTGTCCGCGGCCAACGAGGGCGACGCCGTCGCGATCTCCGCCGGGGTCACCCTCGGCGGGGGGCGCGCGGTGACGATGCTGCAGAACTCCGGGCTCGGCAACGCCGTCAGCCCGTTGACCTCGCTGACCTGGACCTTCCGGGTGCCGCAGCTGCTGATCGTGACCTGGCGCGGCGAGCCGGGGAACCCCGACGAGCCGCAGCACGAGCTGATGGGGCGGATCACGCCGCAGATGCTCGAGACCATGGAGATCCCGTGGGCGGACTTCCCGTCCGAGGACGCCGCCGTCGGTCCGGCGCTCGACGCCGCGGTGGCGCACATGGACTCCACCGGCCGTCCCTACGCGCTTGTCATGCACAAGGGCACGGTCGCGCCGTACCCGCTGCGCGACGGGGTGCGCCCGCCCGCCGCCCCCGGCGCCGCCGTCGTTCCGCAGCAGGGCCTCGGGCCGGCCGGGGCCCTGCCCACCCGGCGGGAGGCGCTGCAGCGGGTCGTCGAGCGCACGCCCGAGGGGTCGAGCGTCGTGCTCGCCTCGACGGGCTACTGCGGCCGCGAGCTCTACGCGCTCGCCGACCGGCCCAACCAGCTCTACATGGTCGGGTCGATGGGCTGCGTGGCGCTGCTGGCCCTCGGCCTGGCGCTGGCCCGGCCCGACGTGCACGTGGTCGCGCTCGACGGCGACGGCGCCGCCCTCATGCGCATGGGTGCGTTCGCGACGCTCGGCACGTACGGCCCGTCGAACCTCACCCATCTCCTGCTGGACAACGGCGCGCACGAGTCCACGGGCGGCCAGGCCACCGTCTCGCCGAACGTGTCGTTCGCCGGGGTCGCGGCGGCCTGCGGCTACCCCGTGGCCCTGGAGGGCGACGATCCCGGGCTGATCGACGCGCTGCTCGACGCCCCGGCCGTGGAGGGGCCGCGGTTCGCGCGGCTGCGGATCGGCACCGGAACCCCGAAGGACCTGCCGCGGCCGACCGTCACTCCTCCCGAGGTCGCGCGACGGCTGACGACCCACCTCGCCGAGCGGGTCGCCGAGCCGTCCACCCCGGAGCCCCGCCGGTGACGCCGGAGGCGCCCGCTCAACCTCCCCTCTCGCGCCTGCCGGGGCCGATCGCCCGGCTGGCCCGGACCGCCGCGCCCAACCAGGCCGTCGTCGCCCTCACGAGCCTGGCCGTGGTCGTGCTCGCCTCGCGGTCGCTGTCGCCCGCCGCGTTCGGCGTGTTCGCCTCGGCGCAGCTGGCGGTGCTGTTCTGCGTCGGCGTCGCACAGGCCACGGTCCTCACCCCCATCGCCGCCGACCGGACGGTCGACCCGACCCGGCCGGTCGCGGAGGTGCGCCGGCTGGAACTGGCGTTCGGGGTCGCGGCGCTGGTCGTCGCGGTCCTCGGGGCCCTGTTCCTGTCCGGGGAGCTGCGGACCGTCGTGGTGGGCACCGGCCTCGCGCTGCCGGGCTGCTTCTACTGGGACGCGGTCCGGATGCACTACCAGGGGCGCTCCGCCTACCTCGGCCTGCTCCCCGGGGACCTCGTCACGGCGGTGGTGACGATCGGGTGGGTGGCGGTCGCGCTGGCCCTGGGCCTCGGCCCGCTGGTCGCGGTGCTCGGCCTCGGCGCCGGCCCGTGGGTGGGGTGCCTCGTCGTCCTCCCCCCGTGGTCCTCGCGGTGGACGAGCTGGCGCCGCCCGTGGCCGCGCCGGGTCAGCGCCAACCTGGCCGGCGACTACGTGATCTCGACCGGGCTCGACCAGCTGCTCACGCTGCTCACCGCGGTCTTCCTGTCCACGGAGGCGCTCGGCGGGCTGCGGCTCGCGCAGTCGGCCCTCGGCCCGATCAGCACGCTCGCGATCGCCCTGAGCATGACCGTGCTGCCGCAGATGCGGGACCTCGCTCTGCGGCCCGCGGGCAAGGTCTGGTGGGCCGCCCGCCGGTTCGGTGCCGTCGCCGGGCTCGCGATCGCGATCGGGCTGGCGCTGACCTTCGTGCCGGTGTCGGTGGGCCGGTCCCTCGTCGGGGACTCCTGGGCGATCGGCGCGCCGGTCGCGCTGGCGGTCGCGGTGTACGCGGCGGCGTCGGCGCTGGGCCGGGCCGCGACGCTGACCATGCTCACGTCGGGGTCCAGCGGGCTGCTGGTCACGGTCCGCGCGGTGTCCGCCCCGGTCGTCGCCGCCGTGTGCGTGCTCGTGCTCACGCGGCACGATCTGCTCCTCTACGCCTGGACCGCGGCCGGGCTGCTGGTCCTGTCCACCACGCTCCTGTTCGTGATGGCCGTGCGCAGCGGCACCCGTCCCCCTGGAGGTCAGCGTGACGAGTGAGCCCGAGGACGTGAAGCGGGCGGTGATCCTCGCCGCCGGCCGCGGGCGGCGGCTCGAGGTCGCGCAGCGCCCCGGCCCCAAGTGCCTCCTGCGGTTCGGCGGCATGTCGCTGCTCGAACGCCAGCTGCGCGAGCTGCACTCCTGCGGGGTGCCGGAGGTGGTGGTCGCGACCGGGTTCGCGCACGAGGAGATCGAGCGCGAGCTCGACCGGCTCGACCTGCCGCGACCCGCTCTCGTCCGCAACGAGCGGTACGAGCTGGGCAGCATGCTGACCGTCGACGTGGTGGGACCACAGCTCACCGCGGGCGGCTCCGTCCTGCTCATGGACGCCGACGTACTGTGCGACGCGCGCGTGCTCGCGCCGCTCGTCGGTGCGCCGTCGTCGACCGCCCTGCTGGTGGACCGGGACTTCGAGCCCGGCGACGAGCCGGTCAAGGTGCTCCTGCGCGAGGGCACGCCGGTCGACCTGGCCAAGGAGCCCGACCTCGCCCTGCCGCACGACGCCGTCGGCGAGTCGGTCGGCTTCTTCCGGCTCTCCGAGGCCGCGGCGGCGGCGCTGGCCGGGATCGTCCGGGCGAGCGTGCAGTCCGGCGGCGCCGCCCTTCCGCACGAGGACGCCGTCCGCGACCTGCTGCGGACCGGCGAGCACCCGTTCGCGGCGGTCGACGTCACCGGCGCCCCGTGGACCGAGATCGACTTCCCGGACGACGTCGTCCGCGCCCGCACCGTCGTGCTCCCCCGACTGACCCCCGAGGTGTGACCGTGTTCCTGCTCAATCCCGGCCCCGTCACGTTGTCGCCCCGCGTGCGGGAGAGCCTGCTCGGTCCCGATCTGTGCCACCGCGAGCCGGAGTTCTTCGACCTGCAGGACGCGGCACGCGCCGGGCTGCTCTCGGTCTACGACCTCGACCCCGCCCAGTGGGCAGCCGTGCTGCTCACCGGCTCCGGCACGGCGGCGGTCGAGAGCATGGTCGCGTCCGTGGTCCCCGCGGGCGGCCGGCTGCTGGTGCTCGAGAACGGCGTCTACGGCGAGCGGATGACCGCGATCGCGGAGTGTCACGGCATCGCCCACGAGACGCTGAGCGGGGACTGGCTCGACGCGCCGGACCTCGACGCCCTCGACGAGCGGCTGGCGAGCTCGCCGGGGTTCACGCACGTCGCCGTCGTCCACCACGAGACCACGACCGGGCGGCTCACCGACCTCGCCGGGGTCGGGGCGGTGTGCGCGCGGCACGGCGTGCGGCTGCTGGTCGACGGGGTGAGCAGCTTCGGCGGCGAGGAGCTCGACTTCGGGCTGCCGATCGACGCCGTCGCCGGCACCGCCAACAAGTGCCTGCACGGGGTTCCCGGCATCGCGTTCGTCGTGGTGCGCCGCGCGGCGCTCGCCTCCGCGGCGCGGCGGGCCTACTACCTCGACCTGACCCGCCTGGCCGCCCTGCAGGACCAGCGGAACACCCCCTTCACCCCGGCGGTGCAGAGCCTGTACGCCCTGGTCGAGGCGCTCGCGGAGCTGCGGGAGGACGGCGGGTGGCGGGCCCGGCACGAGCGGTACGGCCACTACGCCGAGGCGGTGGGCGAGGGCCTGCGGTCGGTCGGCGTCACGCCGCTGCTCGCCGACGGGACGAGCTCGGTCGTCCTGCGCTCGTACCGGCTGCCCGACACGGTCACCTATGCCGACCTGCACGACGGCCTCAAGGACGAGGGCTTCGTGATCTACGCGGGGCAGGGCGAGCTGGCCAAGTCGATCTTCCGGATCTCGACGATGGGCGACCTGTCCGAGGCGGACGTCGAGCGGCTGGTCGGCGTCCTCGCCGAGGCCTTCTCGTGACCCCTCGGGTCACCTCCCCCGTGCCGACCACGGTGTGGCGGTCGGTGCTGGAGACGGACGAGCGGGCCGTCGTCGGGCAGTCGTTGCCGTGGCGGGAGGCGGTGCTCGCCGACGGGCGGTTCACGGACGCGAGCGTGCACTACGCCTTCCCGTCGGGGCGCGAGGTCGTGCTCCCCCTCGTCCGGCGTCGCCGGTTGCCCGCCGCGGCCACCGTGGTGTCGAGCTGGCCGCAGGTGTGGGGCGCGGGCGGCCCGATCAGCACGGACGGTGAGATCACGGCCGACGAGGCCGCGTTCGTCTGGCGCGACGTCGCACGCCGCGGAACGCTCGTCAGCGAGGTGACGCTGCGCCCGGAGACCGCCCCGGCCTGGCTGTCGGCGGCGTCGGCCGCCGGGTACGACGTCAGCGCGAGCGGGAGCTACCTGTTGGACCTCGCGGGCGGGTTCGACGAGGTCTGGCGGAATCGCTTCCGCGGCACCGCCCGAACGGCGATGCGCAAGGCCGAGAAGCTCGGCGTCGAGGTGGAGGTCGACCGGTCGGGCCGGCTCGCCCACGTCTACGACGAGCTGCACGAGCGCTCGGTCCGCCGCCGGGCGGAGACGGAGGGCGAGCCGGTGTGGCTCAGCCGCTGGCGGATGAGCCGGGTCAGCTCCACCCCGGCACAGGTCGCGCTGGTCGCGGCCGCATTCGGCAAGGACTGCGCGACCTGGGTCGCCCGCCGCGACGGCGAACCCGTCGCGGCGATCATCGTCCTCTCGGCCGGTGGCCACGCGAAGTACTGGCGCGGCGCGATGGACAAGGATCTCGCGACGCCCTTCCGGGCCAACGACCTGCTGCACCGCCTGGCGATCGAGGAGGCCTGCGACCAGGGACGCCGGTGGTACGACATGGGCGGCGCCCACCCCGACTCCGCGCTCGCCGCCTTCAAGACGAAGCTCGGCGCCACCCTGCGCCACACCCATGAGCTGCGTGCCCGCCGGTTGCCCGCGCGTGCCGGTCACGAGGCCCGAATGCGGGCGGAGACGCTGGTCAAGCGGGTGACGGGGCTCAAGGAGATGTGACCGGAGAGGCCGTGGTCCGGTACGCGAGGTTCGTCGGTTTACAGATCGGAAGTATGTGTAACGCGAGGTCGTGAGGCGCCGATAGGCCGACACGGGTCGGTGCGCGGGTCGTCGATCTGAGGCCCGTGGCGGTCGGGCGCGCCGACGTGGGGAGTGGCGACATGCACGATCCGGGTAGTGCGCGGCCGTCGGTCTCGGTGGTCGTGCCGACGCTGAACGAGCGCCGGAACATCGAACGCCTCCTGACCGGGCTGGATCCCGGATACGAGGTCGTGCTGTCCGACGGCGGCTCCGTCGACGGCACGGTCGAGGCGGCCCGCGCTGTGCGGCCGGGCTGCCGGGTCGTGACGCAGGGGTGGAGCCGGGGAACCAGCGCGGTCGCGGGCCTGAACGCGGCGCGCGGCGACGCGCTCGTCCTGCTCGAGGCAGACGGGTCCACCTGCCCGAGCGAGGTTCCGCGAATGGTCATGGCGCTCGACGACGCCGATCTCGTTCGGGGATCCCGCGCGGAGCGGCGCTCCCTCGCCGACACCGCGCTCGCGACCGTCGCCTCCGCCCGCCTCGGCACCCGCGTCACGGATCCCTGGTGCGCCGCGACCGCCTTCCGGCGCTCGGCCCTCCCCCGGCTCGGACTTCCGGACCTCACCCGCCACGCGGCCGCGTTCGAGCTGCTCCTCGCCCTCCGCGCGGCGCACGAGGGGTTGACGGTGTGCGAGGTCCCGGGCATCCGGGCGGCGCCGTGGCACCAACGGTTCCCGAGGACCTCGCTGGCCGAGAGCTCCCGCGCGATCAAGGGGCTCCTCGCCGAGCGCCGGCCGGCTCCCGCGGTTCCCGCACCCCGCCCGGCGGTCGAGGGCGTCGTCCCCAGGCCCTCCGACCGCTTCTGAAACGGCGACGCTCAGCCCCGCACCCGCCGCACCGCGGCCAGCACCATCTGCATCAGCTCCTCCGGCGTGTCCGCCCATCCCTCGGCGCCGTGCCGCACCGCCTCGTCGAAGTGCTCCGGCCGCCCCGACCGGGCGTAGACGACGAACGGGGTGTGCACGCCCGCCGCCCGCAGCTTCTGCAGCAGGTCGTAGCCCGCCTGCGGGTGCTCGAGCCGCTCCATGTCCGAGACGATCACGTCGTAGGCCGGGTTGCGCTGCACGCGTTCCAGGGCGTCCTCGGTCGACGGGCTCAGCTCGACGTCGATGCCCACGGCCTCCATCGCCGTGACCTCGTGCCGGTTGGTGCTCGGGTGGTCGTCGACCCAGAGCACGCGGGCCCGGCCGCCCACCGCGCTCAGCGTCTGCGCGGCGGTGTCGACGTGGTCGAGGGCGGTCTGCTGGTCCATCGGCGGCGCCCCCTTCGCCACCGTGGCCTGCGTGAGCGCGGTCGCCGCCTGCTGTCGGCTCGACGCCGAGATCTCCAGCCCGCCCGGCCCCTTGACCGTCAGCGACCCGGACAGCAGCCGGTTCAGCGGCTTCCGGAACAACACGACCACGAAGACCACGAGTGCCGGCCACACCAGCACCCCGATCAGCCCCGTGACGTCCGCGAGCACGCCGCCCTCCTCTCCGCACCGATGCTCGCGCAGGGTGAGCGCCCCGTTACCGCGGCCGGTACGTACTTCTGCGCAGCGACCCCGCACCCGCCCCGGAGGACCCTGGTCCCCCCAGCACGAGACGAGGTGACGACATGGACGACCTACAGCTGGTGCGCAACGAGCTCGCGGCCTGGAACGAGAAGAACCGCGACACCTGGCTCGAGTTCTACTCGGACAAGTCGACCTTCGACGTCCCCGGCGGGGTGCGCCTGGAGGGCCTCGACGGCGCTCGGATGTTCTGGGGCGGCTACCAAGACGCCTTCCCCGACAACCGGGTCGTCGAGCGGCGCCTCTTCGGCCAGGACGGCCAGGTGCTCGTCGAGGGAGTCTTCGAGGGCACCCACGCCGGTCCCCTCCCGACCCCGGACGGACAGATCATCGAACCGACGGGCCGCCCGGTCCGGATCCCGTTCAGCCTGATCTACCTCGTGGAGACCGGTGTGATCACCGGCCACATCCTCTACTTCGATCAGATGGAGATGCTGACGCAGCTCGGCCTGCTGGACACCGCGTCCTGACGAAGGCCTGCCCGCTCAGTTCGGCGTGCCCGCCAACGCCTCGGTCGGGTGCGCGGCGACGTACTGCGCCATCGTCCCCTCGCGGAACGCGGACCAGAGCTGCACCCCGGCCCGTTCGTCGAGGTAGACGACGGACTGGGTGCCCTCGCGTCCGAGCCCCGCAACCGGGGCGCTGGTGAAGGTCACCCCGCCCGGCCGCAGCCCCTTCATCTCCAACGCCAGGTCCCGCAGGCCGCCGTTGGTCAGGGTGTCGTCGACGCTGACGGTCCGACTGGTCGCGTCGACCAGGTCGTAGAGGCCGACGGGGTCCGACAGGTCGTCGCCGGCCTTGGTCAGCAGCGCCTTGAGCGCGTTCTGCTGGCGCCTGGCGCGGTCGAGGTCGCCGCCGGGCAGGTCGTGGCGCTGGCGGACATAGGCCAGGGCCTGGGCTCCGTCGAGGTGGTTGAGGCCCTCGTGGAAGGCGACACCGGCGTTGCTCGTCGCCGCCGCGACACGCACGTCGATCCCCCCGACCGAGTCGACCATCTCCTGGAAGCCCGCGAAGTCGATGACCCCGAAGTGGTCGACGCGCACGCCGGTCAGGTTCTCGACGGTCCGGATCAGCAGCGGGGCACCTCCGAAGGCGTACGCGGCGTTGATCTTGTTCGTCCCGCGGCCGGGGATGTCGACCCAGCTGTCCCGCGGGATCGAGGTGACCGCGGCGGCGCTTCCGTCAACAGCCACGCGGGCGAGCATGATCACGTCACTGCGCTGGGAGCCGGCGCTCACCCCGGCCGGGGCGTCCCTGCCGGTGGTCGGGTCCGGCGAGCGGGTGTCGGTCCCGATCAACAGGAACGTCCTACCCCCGCTCGCTGCCGGGCGGGAGTCCGCAGGGATGCCTGCGAAGGCGTCGGGCACGCGACCGACGTTGTTGCCCAGCTTCTCGGTCAGCAGGTACACCGCCGCCGCGGCCGCCAGGATCAGCGCGAGGACCGTGACGAGCAGGCCGATCAGGATCCGGCGGCCTTTCCGGCTCCGTCTCCCGACGGCCTCGAGCACCACCGTGGGCTGATCCTCGTGCATCCCTCTCCCGTCTCAGCGATCTCGATCGTCTTGTCCTGGTCGCACCGCGAGGCGTTACACCAGCCAACAGGACAGGCCAGGTGCGGTTCCTAGGACCCGAGCGAAGGTCTGCCAGACAGTGAGGCCGGATGCAGGCTTTCGACCAGGGCGTTCGCGTACTCCGGCCCTGACCCGATCGGCCGAGTCGGCGCCAGTTCGCCAGGTTGCTCCGCCGACGGGATCTACCTCAACTTGATGAAGCTTCACAGACGAAGTGACATTCGGTAACGCGACCACTCGGATGGGCGACAAGCCGGGTGATCGACGTTTGCCGGATCGCTCCCCCTCGGTCCCCGGCCCGTCCCGTCCTCGTGGATGCGCCGTGCCGAGCCGCGACCCCTCGACCGAGATCGACATATCGCCGTGTAGTTGTGGGGGCTTGTAGATCGTGTCGAACCCGCCCGAGGTCGCCGCGCCCGTCGGCGCCCCCGTCGTCCCGGCGCAGCGCAGCAGCTCAGCAGGCCGGCCGGGGCATCCCGTCACCCCTGGGGGCAGCCGAGTCCGCTGGCAGCGTCGCCTGCGCTCGCTGGTGGTCCTGAGCGACGTCGGCATCGTCCTGGTCGCCACGGCCCTGGCCGTCCTCGCCGGCTGGACCAGCATGTACGCCGCCGATCGTGCCCAGCTGATCTGCGGCGCGATCGCCGCCGCCCTGATGCTCGTGGCCATGCCGCTGGCGCGGGCCTGGGACGCCCGGATCCTCGGCGTCGGCAGCACGGAGTTCAAGCGGCTCGGTCGGGCCGTCGCCGGTGCGGCGGTCGCCCTGGGCCTGGGCGGCCTCACCCAGCTGGTCGCCTCGGTCCGGATCTGGGTGTTCCTCTGGGTCCCGCTGATCGGCTGCCTGGTCGCCCTCGGTCGGTTCGCCGTCCGCAAGTGGCTGCACCACCAGCGCCACCACGGTCGCGCCATGCTCTCCGTCCTCGCCGTGGGCGACGAGCACGCGGTCGCCGACATGATCGGCCGCACCCGCCGAGACCCCCACTTCGGCTGGCGCATCGACGGCGTCTGCACCCCGACCGGCCGCGGCCCCGACGGCGCGCCGTCGATCGAGGACGTTCCCGTGGTCGGTGACCTCGACTCGGTCGGCCCGGCCGTGTTCGGCCAGGGCTACCGCGTGGTCTCCGTCTGCCAGGCCCCCGGCTGGGGCCCCCAGCGCCTGCACCGCCTCGCCTGGGAACTCGAGGGCACCGAGACCGAGCTCGCCGTCGCCCCCGGACTCATGGAGATCGCCGGCCCGCGGATGCACATCACCCCGGTCGACGGCCTCCCGCTCCTGCGACTGTCCCAGCCTCGCTTCACAGGCTCGGCCCGCGTCGTGAAAACGGTGGCGGATCGCGCTGCCGCCGGTCTACTACTCCTGCTCGCCGCCCCCGTCTTCCTGGCGATCGCCCTCGCCGTGAAGCTCGACGGCGGCCCCGTCTTCTTCCACCAGGAGCGCGTCGGCACCAACGGCCGCACCTTCCGAATGATCAAATTCCGGTCGATGGTCGTCGACGCCGAGGCGAAAATCGCCGAGCTCCGCGCCGCCAACGAGGCCGCCGGCCCCCTGTTCAAGATGACCCGCGACCCCCGGATCACCAGAGTCGGCGCGGTCCTGCGCAAGTACTCACTCGACGAGCTCCCCCAGCTGCTCAACGTCCTGGGCGGCAGCATGTCCCTCGTCGGCCCCCGCCCGCCCCTGCCCGCCGAGGTGGCCACCTACGAGGACATCGCCCGCCGCCGCCTGCTCGTCCGCCCCGGCATGACCGGCCTCTGGCAGGTCAGCGGCCGCAGCAACCTCTCCTGGGAGGAATCGGTCCGGCTCGACCTGCGCTACGTCGAGAACTGGTCCATGGCCCTCGACCTCACCATCCTGTGGAAGACGATAGGCGCGGTCCTGCGGAGCAGGGGCGCCTACTGAGCGGGGCTCACAGCCGGACCGGACTGGTGGTCACGAGCTTCTTCCACGGTCCGTCCGGCACCCCCTCGTCATCCACGAAGCGCCAGGTGAGGCGGTCGGTGTCGCCGTTGAGCCGGGCGAAGCCGAGACACCCGTTCAGAGCTGGCGACACGTCCATGCCGGCGCCGTTGTAGCGCGCGTTCGCCGGCCGGCCGTCGTCCTCCCCGAAGACGTAGCCGACGTCGTCGTACTCGCCGGGTCCTGCGTCCTGGATCTGGCCGTAGCAGGTCACGCCGGCCCGGGTGAGCTGGACCCACCGGTTCTTCATGTAGCTGAAGGTGCGGTCGTCGGCTCGTCCGGCGTAGCCGGGGTCGTTCGCCCAAGGCACCACCTCGCCCCGCATCCGGAACGCCGACTCGTTGTTGAGGTCGTCGAACGGCAGGTCCAGGTAGAAGGGATTCTCGAGCGGGGTCATGGCGGTCGGGAAGTAGTCGTTCGCCGCCGTGCGCTGCTCCGTCTCGCAGATCCCGTCGGCGACGACCCCATCGCAGCCCCCGTAGCTGGCGAGCCAGTCGGAGTCGTAGGTGGAGATCTCCTGGCTCCCGTCGGAGGCCGTCGCATCGAAGATCTCCCCGACCCAGAAGGTCGTGGCCACGATGTCGGTGTGGACGGGGTAGACACGGCCCGCCGGCACCGGGATCGACTCCGCCTCCGCTCGCGACTCACAGGCGGATACGGAGCCGACCAGAAGGACGAAGAGCACGAGGAGGAGGGAAAGCCAGCGCGGCGTGGGCCGACGAACCATGGTCGGTGAGCGTGCCAGTACCGGCCGTGACGAACAAGGTCACGAACGAAGACGCATCACCCCACGTCGGGGTAACGGCGATCACCGTCTGTCCGAAGTCACCTTTGGGGCCGCGATCAAGCGGACCGCGCCCCGCTTCGACCGACGATCGTCCGTAAGGGAAACGTTGATGCCGACGTGGCTGCTCGTCCTGCTCATCATGGGCGTGAACCTGACACTGTGGGGGACCCTCGGCATCTTCCGCCTCGGCGACGACGCAATCCTGCGGCTGCGTTACGCGCGAGCGGCGCGCCGCCAGGCCGCGGCGCTCCCCGGGCCCCGGCCCTCGCGCCTGCCGGCCCGGGACGGCGGGATCACTGCCGAGGACATCGCCATCCTGGTGCCGGCTCACAACGAGGCGGCGGTGATCGCCGCTGCGCTCGAGTCCCTCCTGAAGCACTTCCCCGCCCGGAACATCCACGTGGTCTCCGACGCATCGACCGACGAGACGGAGCAGATCGCGCGCTCCTACGGAGCATCGGTGGTGCCCACGGGCGCGAGCAAGGGCAAGGCAGGAGCTCTCGACTTCGGCATCCGTCACTTCGGACTGATCGAGCGGTTCGCCGCGGTGATGATCATCGACGCGGACACGCGTCTGACGGAGGGCTATCTCGACGCGGCGCTTCCGCTGCTCGAGGACCCGAAGGTCGCGGTCGTCGCTGGTTGCGCCCAGACCGACTGGGAGACCACCCGGTGGCTCAGCCCCGGCCGCATCGTGGTCGCCCATCGATCGCGGCTGTACGCCGTCGTGCAGCGGTTCGTGAAGTTCGGGCAGGCCGGCCGCTTCGTCAACGCAGTGCAGATCGTCCCGGGCTTCGCCTCCATCTACCGCACCCGAGCCCTGCGGCACATCAAGGTGAACCCACCCGGGGTCGCGATCGAGGACTTCCACATGACCTTCGAGATCTACCGGCAGCGGCTCGGCCGCGTCGGCTTCTCGACCAAGGCAGTCGCACGCACCCAGGACCCGGACTCGCTCCACGACTACGTCAAGCAGACGAAGCGCTGGAGTCTCGGGTTCTGGCAGACCGTCCGCTACTACCGCGGCCGTCCGGACGTCTTCGCCTGGGGCATCGCCCTGCTGATCGTGGAGCTCGTGGTCAGCAGCGTGGTGATGCTGGCGACCGGACTCGGAGCGCTGGTCCTCCTGGCCGCGGAGGCAATGCCCTTCCTCGACGTGTACACGCCGTTCTTCGACGTCCACAGCTGGGTGGTGGCACGCTTCTCGCTGACCGTCTTCTTCTTCGGGATCGTGCTGCCCGACCTCATCATCACGGTGGTCGTGGCTGCGATCGAGCGGCGTGCGGCCTACCTTCTGTACGCGGTCTTCTACCTCCCCATGCGGATGATCGACTCCGCGGTGATTCTCTGGGCCCTCGGGGCCGCCTGGCTCACCTCGTCGTCGGGGGTGTGGAAGAGCCCGACCCGGCGCGCCTCGCCCGCCACCTCGCCCCCGCCCGCCGCACCCGTGGCGTTGCCCCAGGCGCGCCGGCCACCGGTGCCCGCACGACCGCTCGAGGTTGCCGAGGCCGAGAGCAGCCGCAGATGACCCTGGTGCGCCGCAGCGTCCGTCGACGTGTGGCGCGCGTCGTCACACCGGTCGCCGTCATGGGCCTGGTCCTGTTCAGTGCCTGCACCGGGACCGCGCCGGCGCAGGACACGGAGACCGTCGTGTCCCTCTCCTTCGACGACTCCACCAGTGACCAGTTGGCCGCGGCGCAGGTCCTCGATCGGCTCCGGCTCCCCGCAACGTTCTTCGTCATTTCCGGTTACGTCGGCACGGAGGGGTACTTCACCCGCGCAGACGTCGACGCGTTGGCCGAGGCCGGTCACGAGATCGGCGGCCACACAGTGTTGCACCCGCAGCTCGCGCAGGTCTCCGAGGACGAGGCCCGCCGTGAGATCTGTCAGGACCGGCAGAACCTGCTCGAGTGGGGTCACCCACCGCGTCTGCTGGCCTACCCGTTCTCCAGCACGGACGAGTCGGTGGCGGGGGCGGCGCAGTTCTGCGGCTACAACGGGGCCCGCCTCGTCGGGGGCCTCAACATGCTGCGGGACTGCAAGGGCTGCAGCCGCCTGGAGACGATTCCCGCCACGCAGCCGCTGGCGATCCGCACACCGGGCCAGTTCGACCCCACCTGGTCCCTGGACCAGATGAAGCAGCTGGTGCTCGATGCGCGGGCCACCGGCAGGGGCTGGCTCCCGCTCGTCTTCCACCACATCTGCGACGGCTGCACGAACAACGCAGTGTCCCTCGCCACCTTCACCGCCTTCGCGGATTGGCTCGACGAGCAACGCGCGCGGGGTCTCGTCGTCAAGACCATGGGCGACGTCGTCGGCGGACCGATCGGTCCCGTGCCGGACCAGCCCTTCGGAGCTCCGCTCGACGTGCCGGCGAACCGCGACCTCCGGGATCGGCTGCCAGACGGCCGGCCCGTGTGCTGGACGTTCACCCCCAGCGGCGAGAACACCGCCACCATCACGACGGTGCCTGCGCGCGACGGGAGCGTGACGGCGGAACGCATCGACGTGCACGACCACGTCACGGGCGACGCCAAGCTCCTCCCGACCATGGATCTCGGTGAGTGCGCGCCCGTTGCGGCGGCCGACCATCGCTACCGACTCACGACGTGGTACCAGAGCGACGCGGAGGTCCAGTACGCCGTGTACCGGCGCGACCGGACCGGCGGATGGTCCTACTGGACGTCGAGCCCCTTCTTCCAGGCGTCCTCGCAGTGGGCCCAGGCAACCTGGATCACACCGGCGGCGCCTGCCGACACCACCGGGATCTCGTTCGGCCTCTCGCTGTCGACCGACGGCTTCCTGGTCGTCGAGAGCTCCTCGATGACCTCTGCCGTCAACGCGTTCGCCCCGTTCTTCGGCACGCCGCGTCGGCTCGCCTTCAGCGTCGCGACGTCGACGGTCGGCCTCGTGCTCCTGAGCGTCCTGTGGCTGATGTGGCGCCGCCGACAGGCCGAGAGGACCTCCTGACCCGCTCCCCAGCGGGCGGCATTCACAGCTTCACGCTCGGGGCCGGTACCCGTGCCGTCGTCCGTGCGGTCGTCGGCCCGCAGGGAAACCGTGCGGTGGGCGCTGCGCTGCAGCTCTCCTGCGGACGCGACTCCCCCGGGCCTCCCACGACGAAGGCCCGCGAACCCGACGTCGGTGGGGCTCGCGGGCCTCCGGCCTGCGTTCAGCGGGTCACTCAGCCGCTCATCGTCCCCTCACCGAGGAGGATGACCGTGCCGGGCTTGACCTGCGTCGGGCCGGGCACGTAGTTCACGACGGGACCCGTCGGGGCGCGCCGCTGGTCGCGGTCACGGTGCGCCGCCGGTCCGGTCGGCACGTTGCGCGGCTTCCTCGCCTGGGGCGGGACCGGGACGGACGCACCGGGCGGAGCCGCAGCCTGGGCCGCGACCGACGGACCCGGAGCCGGCGTCGGCGTGGTGCCCGACGGCGGGGTCGACGCCGACGGGGCCGCGGCTGCGGCCGCCGAGGGCGCGGCCGTCGTCGGAGCGGCGGTCGTGGTGGGCGCCGCCACCTGCTGCGCCGTGGCCGACGACGTCGACGCAACCGCGGGTGCCCCGTTCGAGTCGTAGGCGGCGTAGTCATCCGTGATGAGCTGGCCGTTGGAGAAGAGGTTGAGCCCGAAGCTCAGCCCCGTCGCCCCGGTCGGCACGGCCGGCGTGGTCCATACAGCCTGAGTGAAGGTGCTGCTGGCTGCGAACCACGGGCTCGACGTCCAGTACACCCACGTCCCGAGACCCGTCCGGTAGTAGACGGCGAACTGGGTCACCGCGGTGGACGTGTACCAGGCGCGCAACGAGTACGTGTGCCCCGCAGTCACGCTCGGTGAGCACCCTCCCAGGTCGAAGGTGGGCAGGAGTTTGGCGTCCCCGTCCTGGTACCCGGCCATGGTGAGCCGCTCGGATTTCGTGCCGGAGTGCGCACCGCTCGTGAGGGTCGCGAAGGTCGGTGTGTTGGTGCCGTACCCACCAGCCATCCAGCAGCTCGGCAGTCCGTTCGTGCCGTTTGTCTCCAGCGACGCGTTCTGCACCGCGTTCACGCCAGGGGCGGGCGGGTTCACGACCGGTCCGTTCACCAGGGGCTTCACCGCGCCGCCGACGGTGTTGCCGACGGTCTGCACCACGGTGTTGTTGGTCGTGGCGCGCGGCTTCAACCAGGTGAGGAACTGGTCGAACACGGACTGCGAGATGCCGAGCGGGTCGCAGCTGTTGGAGGTGCCCGCACAGATGTGGTGGAAGGTGATCTGCACCCAGCCGCCGGTGCGGGTCTCCGCGTTGGTCACGCTCTTCTGAAGGTCAGCCAGGGTCCAGGTGTTGTCGACCTGGTCGAGGGCCTTGGTGTAGTACAGGTCGGGCGGCGGCACGGTCTCCGAGTAGGGGCAACCGGTGCACCCGAACCGGCTCTGGATGTCGCCGAGACCGCGGGCGCTGTTGTAGCCGCAGTTCCTCGCGATCGTCTCGGTCCCGCTGGTCGCCGCGGCGAACGGGTACGCGAAGCTCCTGACCTGGAAGCCCCAGTTCGTCAGGTTCACCCGGTCGTTGCAGATCTGCCGTTGAGCCTCTGCCGTGGGCAGGGTGGTGAGATCGGGGTGGGTCACCGAGTGGCCCCCGATCTCGTGGCCGTCGGCAGCAAGGGACTTCAGGTTGGCGACGGTCATGTAGTTGGGCTGGTCGACGAAGCCGGACGGGATGTAGAAGGTCCCGGCCATACCGTTGGCCTTCATCGACGCCGCCGCGGGCATCTGGTCCGCGTTCCCGTCGTCGAATGTGAGCGACACGATTGTCTTTGGCGTCTGCGCGGACGCCGTCGGGGCCGCGACCAGGGCCAGAGCTGCCGCAGCTGCGAGCGCCCCGATCACCGCCACGAGTACTCGAAGGGACCGGCCGCGACTTCCCGGCGGCCGGAGGGGTCGGCTCTCTCCCACGGTTCTCTCCTACAAGGGTGTGTCATCCCGGCCGTGATCGGTCGGGTCCAACCGGTCAGAGCACGGCGCGGTGCGCCACGCCCCTCGCCCGGTAGGTCGTGTCCAGGACGGACGGGACGGAGTCGAGCCACTCGGGCTCCTCACCACCGTGCAGGGTGTGCACGACCACGAGATCCGGGGCGAACGCCTCGGGATCGCTCTCCGACTTGAGCACGCCGATGCCCTCGACGTACAGCTCGGGGATCAGGGCGTCGTGGTAGCCGACGACGGCGCCGCGCTCGGCGAGCAGGGCCAGGATCTCCAGGGCTGGCGACTCACGGACGTCCTCCACGTCGGGCTTGTACGCAGTGCCGAGCACGAGGATCCGCGCTCCGGCAAGGCTGATCCCCCTGCCGGCGAGCACCTCGAGGCAGCGGTCTGCCACCCGGCCGGGCCGACCGGCGATGCCGTTCATCGCCTGCTCGATCACGGGGCTCGTCACACGCTGACGGCGGAGCTGCCACAGCAGGTAGTGCGGGTCGCAGGGGATGCAGTGCCCGCCGACGCCGGGGCCGGGATAGAACGGCATGAACCCGTAGGGCTTCGTGGAGGCCGCCTCGATGACCTCCATGACGTCGAGCTCGAGCGAGCCGCTGATCTCGGCGATCTCGTTGGCGAGCGCGATGTTCACAGCGCGGAAGGTGTTCTCGAGCAGCTTGGTCATCTCGGCCGCACCCGTCGACGAGACGAGGTGGACCTTCTCGGCGTACGCCCCGAGCACCTCCGCGGCACGGGCTGCGCACGAGGGCGTGGTCCCGCCGACGACACGCGGCACCTCCTCGTGTGCATGGCGGCTGTTGCCCGGGTCGATGCGCTCGGGACTGAAGGCGATCGACAGGTCCTCGCCGGCGCGCAGACCGCGCGCGAGCAGCGGCCGGACCAGCAGGTCCTCCGTGGTGCCGACGTAGGTCGTCGAGGTCAGGATGAGGATCTGACCCGGCACGGCGTTCGCGACGACGGCGGCGCAGGCGCTGCGCAGGATGGCCAGGTCCGGGACCAGGTGGACGTCGACTGGGGTGGGCACGCACACGATGACGGCGCGTGCCTCGGCGAGCCGGCCCGAGTCGCCGGTGAGCGCGAACTCGTCCACCGGGCCGGAGAGCGCATCCCGCAGGCGGACGTGGTCGCTGTCCAGGAGGTCGACGCGACCGGCGGTGATGGCGGCGAGCCGGTCCATGGACACGTCGACCCCGAGAATCCGCTGGCCTGCTGTGTGCAGGGCGAGCGCGGTCGGCAGACCGACGTATCCGAGACCGACGATCGCCACGTCGTAGGCGAAGCTCGGCGCGGAGCCGGCGGACCGCATCAACCGGTTGCCGACGAGGTCGAGGCGGTGGTCCTCGACCGGTTCGACGGGCTGCGGGATGAGCTCGGTGAGCTTGCGTGCGGTCAGCGGTGAGCTGGTCATGTTCGGGATCCCCCCGGATTCACGTGATCCGTCAATTCAGTGCGTTCGACAGCACCGTGCGTGTGCAGCGATGACGAATGCTCCGGCGACTCCCCGACAGGGTCGCGCAGATTTCCGGAAGAACACGATGCCACTGCGACGAAGCGTGAGCAACTGTTTCCACTCCGGAAACCCGGGCCGTGTCGGGTGTTCGCCGGACGGCTGTCCACGAAAGACTTCACCGGCGGCCGACCCCTCGGCCCACAGCATCAAGAGCAACACGGGGTAACAGTCGTCCGAAGCCCGCGGAGCGCTACCTCTGCGGCAGAACTTCTACGTTACGTGATCACTCTTACACGATCAGGCGTATCATGCCGCCATCCGTGCACGTCATAGCACTCCAGACAGCACGTTGTCGAGACAGGACGTAGCGACGACGATCTCGGGCGTGTCACAGCCGACACGTCGCGTCTCAATCGGACCGATTAGCCCGAGAGAGTGAAAGTAGCCGAAGATCGACAACTGTGTGTAACAGGATGCGGGAGTGCGACGACTCCATCGGTGCCCCCGCGGAAGCGTTCCCCTCACCGGCGCCGACTCTGCTCTCCGAGCGCCACAGGTACTGCTTCGCGCGCTATTCGTTCTGCTTTGAAGAGGGTGGGATTCTTGCGCACGCTCGTCACCGGAGGAGCCGGATTCATCGGCAGCGCGCTCTGCGAGCACCTGCTCGATTCGGGCGACGAGGTCGTCGTCCTCGACGACCTTTCCACGGGATCGCTCGACAACCTCTCGGGCGTCATCGAGGATCCCCGCCTGTCCTTCGTGCACGGATCCGTCCTCGAACGGGACGTGCTCGACTCCGTCATGGCCCGGGCGGGCCGCGTGTTCCACCTCGCCGCCGTCGTCGGCGTCCGCCTCATCGTGGACCACCCGCTGCACGGCCTGCGCGTGAACATCCACGGCACGGAGAACGTCCTCGAAGCCGCTCGCACGCACGGCGTCCGGGTGCTGCTGGCCTCGACGAGCGAGGTCTACGGCAAGAACACCGCGGACAGGCTGTCCGAGGACTCGGACCGGATCCTCGGGTCGGCCCTGCTCTCCCGCTGGACCTACGCAGGCGCTAAGGGCATTGACGAGGCCTTCGCGCACGCCTACGCCACCGAGTACGGCGTGCCCCTCGTGATCGTCCGGCTGTTCAACACCGTCGGTCCGCGCCAGACGGGCCGCTACGGCATGGTCGTGCCGAACCTGATCGGTCAGGCCCTGGCGGGCGAGCCGCTGACCGTCTTCGGCGACGGGCAGCAGACCAGGTGCTTCTCCTACGTGGCCGACGTGGTGCCCGCCATGGTCGCCCTGGCCGAGTGCCCCGCTGCGGACAAGCTCGCCGTGAACCTCGGCGGGCTCACCGAGATCTCCATCATGGACCTCGCCCGGCGTATCGTGTCCCGCCTGGACAGCCCGAGCGAGATCCGGCTGATCCCGTACTCCGAGGCCTACGGCCCGGGCTACGAGGACATGCGCCGCCGGGTGCCGGACAACACGCTCGCCGGCCGGCTGGTCGGCTTCCACCCGCGGACGACGATCGAGGAGATCATCGACCGCGTGGCCGCCTCGATGGCCGCCCCGGTCACGAGCGGCTCGGCCGGCACCCATCGCTGAGCCCACGGCTCGCCCGGTCCGGCACGCGGTCCCCCCTCCGGCGCCCGGACCGGGCCTCCCCTCGTCCAGGCCGGTACCGTCGACCGTCGTGTGGGAGACAGGGCGCCACCGCGGTCGTCATGTCCAGCGGCAGCGCACCACGCGGCCCTGGCCGCTCGTGCTGGGACTGGTCCTGGTCCTGGTCGCGGTCGGTGCGATCTGGCTCCCCCGGGCCCTGGCCTGGCGGCCGACCGTGATCGCCGCGGTCCCCTACTGGGACCTCGAGCGTGGTCTGGTCAGCGTCGCGCAGCACGGCAGCTTCCTCGACGAGGTGACGCCCTGGTGGTACGGCCTGGCACCGGACGGCTCGATCGTGTCCGACCTGCCGGGGGGCGCCGACGCCGAGAACACCGCGCTGATCCGGGCCGGGGGCGGCGGGATGCGCCTCGTGCCCACGGTCGCGAGCACCAACAAAGGTGTCTGGGCCCCGCACGTCGTCCATGACATCCTGCAGGACACGCAGCGGATGAACGCGCACACGGACGCGCTCGTGTCGCTGGCCGTCTCGCACGGCTTCGCGGGACTGCAGATCGACTACGAGGACCTCGAGGCGGGCGATCGCGACCTGTTCACCAGCTTCGTCACCATCTTGGCTGCACGGATGCACGAGCGCGACAAGGTGCTGTACGTGACGGTGCACCCGAAGACCACCGACGCGGGCTACGACGCCCGCAACATGGCCCAGGACTACGCGGCGCTCGGGCGGACGGCCGACCGGCTGGTGATCATGGCCTACGACTGGCACTGGCAGGCGAGCGAGCCGGGGCCGATCGCGCCGGCCTCATGGGTCGAGGAGGTCGTGCGCTACACCCTGTCGCAGGTTCCGGCGGATCGCGTGGTACTCGGCCTCGGCCTGTACGGGTACGACTGGGTCGGCGCGCGAGGCGAACCAGTGGTCTGGCGGCAGGTCGAGGACCTCGTCGCGCGAACGGGGGCGACGCCCGCGTGGGACGAGGCGAGCGCATCGCCGCACCTCGAGTACACGCTGGACGGCGCGGTCCACGAGGTCTGGTACGAGGACGCCCGCAGCTTCGACATCAAGCTCGCTCTGGCCGAGAAATACGGACTCGCCGGTGTCGAGCTGTGGCGGCTCGGCGACGAGGACCCGGGCACCTGGACCGTCATCCGCGACCGGGCCACCTGACCCGTGCAGTCAGCTCGCCACGACGAGGACCCAACCGGCACCCTTCGGGGCCACCACCAGTACGGCTCCGGCACCGATGGCCGCGGTCACGTCGGCTGTGGTGGCCGACGGCACGACGCGTACTGCCGTGACCGTCCTGGTGGCGCCGACCTCGGTGATCGTGATCGCGGTGCCGGCGGCGATCCCGTCGAGCAGGCCCGGGGCGCCCAGGCGCGCAACGGTTCCGCCCCCGCTGCGGCTCCAGCCCGTCCCCGTCGGCAGGCCACCGGGGCCTGCGGTCGCCTGGCGCAGGGTCACTGCTCCCTTGGGCAGCGCGACACGCAGAGCGGCCGGGGCCACGGTCGTCGTCGGCGGCGTGGTGGCCGTCGGGCGGGTGGTCACCGCGGTGGACGCGGGCAGGGTCGTCGTCGGAAACGTGGTCGTCGGTGCGCTGGTCGCCGGTGGCTTCGTGGTGGTGCTCGCCGATGGAGGCGTGGTCGGGACCGTCGTCCTCGGCGTGCTCGATGTCAGCGGGGGCGGCGCGGACGCAGACGACCGAGTCGGGGCGGGAGTCGTGCCGGGTGGTGCGGCGGCCGCGCCGGTCGACGGGGACGACGGGGACGACGGGGACGACGGGGACGCCGCCTGCGCTGTCTGCGATCCGTCCGGCGACGTCACGACCAGCCCGCTGCCCCCCTCCGGCCCGGTGCCCGCCGGGGCGACCGGATCGCCGGCCGGCGGAGCGGTGGCGGCGAGCGCGGCAGCGGCGGTGTCCGCCTCCGGCGGCTGGGGTTCGAGCGGGTCGGGCAGGACCTCGGGCAGCGGGGCGCGTGGTGCTTCGAACACCTGCGGACCGGGCTCCTGGGGCTCGGGTTGGACGATGACGGGCGGTTCGGGCTCGACCGGTGCCGCATCGACCGCTGCGGGCCGCGTGGCCCCCACGTAGTCGTCGCCGGGCCAGCGGTACCAGGCGGTCTGCACCGGTTCGCCGAAGGTCGGTGCGTTGACCATGCGGCCGGCCCCGATGTACATGCCGACGTGGTGCACCCGCCCGCCCGGCGCACCGTAGAACACGAGGTCACCGGGCTGTAGCGCGGCTCCGGGCGCCACACGCGGCCCGGTGTGGAACTGGGTGTGGGCGGTTCGGGGAAGGTCGACCTCGGCGGCGGCGTACGAGAAGTGCGTCAGACCCGAGCAATCGAAGCCCGCATCGCCGTTCTCGGGCCCGTCCCCGCCCCAGACGTAGGGCAGGCCGATCTGGGCGAGCGCGGTACGGACCGCGATGCGGGCCCGCTCGTCCGGGAGCGCGCCCGTTTCGGTCGGCTCGGACAGCGTGTCCCGCCCGGCGGGCGTGTCCGTGGTGAACGCCTCGCCGGTGAAGTTGGTGGGGATGTCGACGAGTCCCGGCCAGGCAAGGCCGAACGCCGCTCCCTCCTGGCTGGACGGTTCGGAGCCGTGTGGTCCCGGCCCCTGCGCCACGCCGGCTCCGGCCACGAGGCCGAGGGTGACCACTCCGAGAGCTCCACTGACGACACACCGGCGCTTCCTGATCGGGCGCACGATCTGCTCCACTCGATGGCGCCCTGTCACGCCGCGATCACCTCGGTCATGCGGTGTGGCTCGTCCGGGGGCGAAGCGCCGTTAGCCGATGATCCGGCCTCGTCCGGCGCTGATCCGCATCCACCGGTCGACCGGGCCGAGCAGCCCTTCCGCGGCTCGGGCCGGTCGGTGGCGCTGCATCGCCCTTGCTCAACTCGCGGCGTTCCAGATCTCGGCGAGGAGGTCGCCCTCCGGGGACCGCTCCAGGAGGATCGCCTGGATGCGGTACGGCAGGTCCTGGATGTACGGGATGACGCCGGGGTCCCAGCAGGCGAGTTCGTGGACGATGGCGTCGGCGGAAGCGCCGCGATGCCCCTCGACGAACGACTGCGCGCCGGCCGGGTCCTGGCCGAAGATGAACTGGTGGCCCTGCTCCAGGACCATGTCCCGCACGTGGCCCGCCACGGCTCCCATGTTGCCCGGGGTCGCGGGGACGCCGGCCTCGTCGACGATCGAGTACAGGAGGTCCTCGGTGATCTGCGGCGGCGCGAGTTCGACGACACCGGCCTGGAAGGTCCCGAGGGAGCTCAGTGAGCCGAAGGTCGCCGCGTAGTGACCGATGAGCGGGATCGCGAGGCGATCGGGACCTGAGGTGAGCGGGAACAGCCCGATCTCGGTTCGGCCGTCCTCCGCCCACAGGGTCGCGACCACGAACCTGCCCTCGTCGTCGACGAACGTCACCGTCGCGTCCGGCGCCCGCCCGGCGCCCCGCCAGTACGCCCGCGCGGGGAGGAGCTTCGGCACCCCGGGCTGCCGGTCCGGGATCAGCCGCCGCAGGTTGTCGAGGCAGTCCGGCAGCGCGACCCCGGCGCGTAGTCGGAGCCCGGAGTCGAACACCGCGACCGGGCGTCGCCCTGGTTTTCCCGTTCGCCGGTTGAAGGGAGTCTTCATCGTTCTTCCGAGCGACCAGCAGCGTCGTCGACGGATGGGGTCATTCGTGTTCCTCCTGGTCGGGGCGTGCGGCGCAGGCCGCCGTCGCCGGCGCGGACCTCGCCCGCGGGCGCCGGTGGTGAGCGACCACCGTCCCGCGGCGGGGGCAGCTGCAGCGTGCAGGACCACAGGGGAGATCGGCAGCGGGGTCAGGGCCGCCGGCTCCCCACTGTAGACGAGGTTTGTGGTGAACGTCACGACCGTCCTTCTCGGTCCGTGGGCGACGACATCGACGTCCCTTGATCAGGATTAGCCGAAGATCCTCGACCACGCAGTACGCACATCTGCGTACTTGGCGTCACTGGGCACCGCGTCCGAGTGGTACAGGCTTCTTCTCCTGCGGGCAGGGAGCTGTCGCGGCGTTGTTCAGTCGAGCAGCGCGAGCGCCGGCTCCGCGCGCAGGGGCAGCGCGGAGCCGTCCACCCGCCCGATGAGGTCGGCGGTGCAACAGCTCCGGCTGGGTCTGCCTCCTGCCCACCAGGGCGGGTGGAAGACCGGGAGCCCGTTCTCCGTCGTGATCGTCCACTCGCCCTTCGGATCAGGCGGTGGTGCCCGGCCTCCGCTCGCCCGGCAGGTGCTCGCAGCCGGTCTGCTCGCACTCTCCCGGCCCGTGCTCGGGCACCGGCTCCGACAGCGGGGACAGCGCCGTGCGCACGATCGCCGCGGACTCCCGGTCGAACCAGCCGCGCGCCTTGAACCCCTCCCCGCGCGGCGTGAACCGCACCGCGTCCGCGTTGGCGCACCGTCCCACGGGCGCGGCCCGTCCGGGTCCAGCAGCGCCAACGCGTGCTTCCCCGCCCGGCGCAACGCCTCGGAATCGAGCTGCGCGCCAGCTCGGCGAGGTCCCGCTCCAGCGGCTCCCGGTGATCGGCCTCGAGATGCACGGGCGCACGTCCAGCGTCTGCTGGATCACCCGCACGTGCTCGAACGAGATCTCCGCAGCGGACAGCCCCAGCGCCGTCGACGGCAGCTGAGCCGGGAGCTCCTCCCCCAGCAACGACCGCTCCGGCACCACCGCCCGCACAGCGCGCACCCGAGCCTTCGCCACAGCCGCGGGCACCCGCTGCGTCGACTGCAACAGGTCCGCCGTGTCCCGGAACCCGTGCTCCGCAGCCAACCCCCGCGACTCCACCTCGCCGGTCACCGCGAGCATCCGCGCATCGATCGCCTTCCGCGCCGCCTGGACATCGGCGACGACAGCGAGGAGCTCCTCGTGCGCCATCTCCGCCCACCTGGTCACGTCCGAAACAGATGACGAACAGTGCGGGTGAGTCGCGACAGGCAGATCGCGTTCTCGTGCCGCCGGGGACGCCGCAAGCCTGCCCTGTGTCGATACTCGTTCAGATTCTCGCAACTCAGCAAAAACATCAACCTCTTCACGTATCACGGAAAGGGGTAGATCCACAAGTATCTTCGACCGGATACCCGGCCAGTCCGCTCGCCAGAACCGTCAACGCCGTTCGTCACCGCAGCACACGTCGAAGCAAGAGCCGTGTAACGGAGTGCGTACAGTCCGCGAGCACCTTCGGTCGAGATCACCGCATCCGCGATGAGCTCGAACCAGTTCCAGCACTTTCGGTGATCGGTGGCCGTGCAGGTCTTCCGACCATCCGGCCGCCCCAACGACATCGTCACGGCGGCCCACGACAGGAGGAACGATGAAGGTACTGCGGGCGCTGTTGACCAGCGCCGTCTTCGCTACTGCCGGCCTGCTCGCCGTGGCTGGTTCAGCGCAAGCCGCTCCACCACAGGCTGTGGTGGTCGAGGACAGGATCTTGCCTCAGGGCGACTACTGCACGAACTTCGCTGTGCATGTCGTGGTCTACAGCGCGTCGAGCGATGAACACCATCCCGGTTTCGCCACTGGCCCAGGCTACGCCGTGGTGACGAATACGACTTCGAACAAGTCGATCAGGTATAACGTCAGCGGCCCCGGAACGTTCACGGTGAACCCGGACGGGGGATTCAGCGTCAGCGCAAGGGGCACCAACCTGTTCTGGACCACCAAGGCGAACAGCTACCCGGGTGTGCCGCAGATTTCCTACACAAGCGGCCCCGTGAGCTTCACGGTCGCCGGGTCGGGGAAGACAACGGCATACAGCCACAGCGGAGCCACCACGGACGTCTGCGCCGCTCTGAGCTGACGACGAACCGCGCCAGCGCCCGACTTCATTCCTTGGGCTGGCAAGACCGGACCGACATGGCGGTCCGCGCCCATTTCGGTGAGGCCGGCCCGCGCGGTGCCCCTGGCTACCTTCCGAAATCAGGGGCACCGCGCCGGATCGTGATCGATCCCGACCGTGTGCTCCCTGTCCAGGTCCTCGTGCGGGGGCACTTCCTCCCCACCCCACCTCTTGACGAGCGGGTGTGCCGGGTCGACCCCCCGCACCCGTCCCGCACCAGAGCGAGCTGGTGGGCAGCCGCGGAAGGAAGACCGCGGGGCATCAGCACGCCGACCAGGTGCATCCTCGCGACGAGGGTGTCGAGGTGCTCCTCCCCCAGCTCCCGGATCCGCCGCTCGAGGACGTCCCGGGAGATCGTCTCGGCAGCGGGAAGCCGCCCCTGAAAGGGGTAGACCAGCCCCAGGGCGTCGAGGCTCCGCATGGTCTCCACCTCGTGCGGACCGAGGACCTCGGTGTGCAGATCGAGCGCGGCAGCCGAAGCACGCGCAGCCGAGTCGAGCCGGCCGCCGAGTCGCAGCAGCCAGGCGGTCAGCGCCGCGCACCGGAGCTCGTCGGCGCCGACCTCCCCGGGTCAGCGCCTCGAACCGCGGCAGCAGATCGAACGCCTCCATCCACCGACTGGCGAGCCCGAGCACCCAGATCCGCCGGTGAATCGGGGCGAGGGAGTGTGGGTGGTGCTCCCCCAGCACCAGGGCGGTGTCCTGCAGAACCCGTGAACTTTCCGCGAGTGCGGTGGACACGCGCCCCGCCGTTCCCACGACCCACACCAGGTGCTCCCGCGTCGCGAGGGTGTCCGGGTCACCAGGTCCGTACACCCGTTCCCGCACAGCGTGGATCTCCTCCAACGCCGCCTGCGCCGCCGCCAGGCGTCCGGACAGCGCCTCGACGACCGCAGCGCCGTGCCGAATCTCCAGCACCAGCCGGTCCTCGTCGCCAAGCAGCAGGGCGGCGTGCGGGCCAAGCGCGAGAACCGGGCCCGGGCGTCGGCGAGCCGCCCCCGTCGGGTCACGACCCGGGCCAGGTAGTGCCGCGTGGTCAGAGTGGCCAGGTGATCGTCTCCCAGCCCTCGCCGACGATCGGCCAGCAACGTCACCACGCACACCTCTCGTCTCCATCCCGACGGCGGTGCACCCACGCGTCGAGCGATCAGTAGTCCTTGCCGTGCACGGGGCAGAGCCAGCCGTGCTGGTTGCAGTTCTTGCGGCACTGGTCGAAGCGCCCGCCGCCGGTTCCCCGGCAGACCTCGCATCGCGTCATCCGCACCGACTTACGGCAGCGGCCGCAGTACCTGTCCTGGGTCATCACGCAGTCCTCTCCGGAGGTTCAGTTCCAGATCGACGCGAGGAGCTCGCCGTCCGGCGAGCGCTCGAGGAGGATGGCGCGGATCCGGTACAGGAGGTCCTGGACGTACGGGAGCACGTCGGGGTTCCATGTCGCGAGGTCGGTGAGGACGGTGCCGAGATCCGCCTCTCGGTGCTGCTCGATGAAGTGCGGCGCGTAGCCCGGGTCCTGGCTGGTGATGAACTCGCTGCTCTTGAGGAGGACCATGGTCTGCATCTGGTCCGCGAGGACCTGGAGGTTCTCCGGCTGGACCGGATACCCAGCCTCCTCCAGGGTCGAGTTCAGCAGGTGTTCGGTGAGCCGGGGCGGCCCGAGCTCGACTGATCCGGCCTCGAAGGTGCCGATGGAGCTGAGGGAGCCGAAGGTCCCGGCGTAGTGGCCGATCAACGGCAGCATGAGCCGATCCGGGCCCGAGTCGAGGGGGAAGAGCCCGAACTGCGTCGTGTCTCCCTCCGCCCAGAAGGGTGCGACGACGAACCGGCCCTCGTCGTCGAAGAAGGACCCGAAGGCGTCCGGCGGACGCTCGGCCCCGAGCCAGGCCGCGTCGGCCGGCAGGAGCTTCGGAATTCCCTGCCGCGGCTCCGGGAGCAACCGGCACAGGTTGTCCAGGCACTGGTCGAGGTCGACTCCGGCCCGCATCCGCCGCCCGGAGTCGAGGACCAGGACGGGACGGCGGACCGGGATGTCCGCGGCACCCGCCCGTCTGCTGAAGAAGCCCATGGGTCAGCCTTCCGGGATGAGGAGGGAACGATCGAGCCAGATCCGGCCTTCTGCCGCCACGCGGTTGAGATCGGCGAGGTCGGCTCGGATGCCGGTGACAGCGGCCATGCCGGGGACCCGCTTGAGCAGGCCCCCGCCCTTGCGGTGTGCGCGGCTCTCCCGGACCCGCCCGCCGAGGCCGTGGAGGATCTGCCCCAAGCGGAGCGCTTCGGCGGCGAGGTCGGTCACGGATCTTTCCCCGGTGAGGCTCGCACGATCGGTGGTCGCGGTCGTCGACGGGACCCGCGCGTCGAACAGGACCTCCGCGAGGAGCTGTGCCTGTCGGCCGGGACCGACGAGGCCGTACTCACGCGCGATCCCGCAGAGGACCAGTCCCTCGCCTGCCGCGGCGAGAGACTCCTCGACGGGGAGCTTCGAGGCCAACGGGCTCGCGGCCGCGGGTTTGGCGAGCAGGATCGCGGCCCCGCCGATCGTGCGGACCCACCAGTTCGTCCGTTCCTTGAGCGTCCCGTCGGCGGGCCGGGTCACGGACATGACGATCCGGCCGGCCACCCCGGATTCTGGCGCGACGAGAGGTCGTTTCTCCATCGCGTTGAGGACGGGACCCGCGACGACGGCGAACCGGTGGAGGGCGTGGGCGATCGTCGCGTCGTTGGCTGTCCAGGTCACTGGTGGTCCTCTCGGGGGATCTCGTCGGGCAATGGCTCGGTGGTCAGCGACCAGTGGCCCGCTCGGGCGACCGCGGACTCGAGTGCCCGGAGGAAGGGCTCGCCCGCGGAGGCCGGGATGTGGGACCGCGTGCGGTCCGAGAACGCCCCGCGGTCGGCGAGGCCGACGGTAAAGGGCGACGCCTCGCGCACCCGTACCACGAACGACCCGTCGAGGCATCGGGCCAGCTCGGCCGCGCGCACGTGACCGCCGGTGGCCCAGCGGTAGAGCAGGTAGCGGTCCTCGATGGTCATGTCCTTCACCTGTCCTCGAGTCGGCTGAAGCGTCCGGGCCAGGCCCGCCCGGTGATGAACCCGCTTGCGGCCTCGTCGAGGCGGGCGAGCGCGCCGTCCACGGCGGCGACCGAGCACCCGTGCCGCCGCATGATCGTGGCCAGGGTGTCGGGTGAGAGCCTGCGGACGGCATCGACGACGTGGTCGTCGAGGGGTGCGTCGAACACCGCCGGGAGGAACTCCGACCGGAGTCCGTCGCCGGGCCCGTCAGGGAAGGCGAGGCCGTTGTCGATCGCCGCGGGCCGCCCGTCGGACTGGGTCATCACGTTGAGCTCGTGGCGGTCCGTCTGCCCCGTGATGTAGTCCAGGGTGCCGAGCATCTGGCGGTCGAGCGTCGTGTAGTCGTCCGCGAACCGGCCGGGCTCGGGCACGTGGTCCTGGAGGGACCCCGGGCCGTCGGGCCCGTCGATCATGACGGTCGTCGGGACGAGCCCGAATCCGAGCTCCCGGTCCACCTCGTACACCGCGGTGCGCGCTCTCCGTAGGTCCCCGACGGGACATCGGTGCGGACCGGCTCACCGAACAGCTGCTCGCTGCGAAACTCACCCGCGGACGGCTTGTAGATCGCCTGCCTTCCGTTGGCACAGGTGATCTCGGACGACTGGGTCGCACCGCTCTCCACGGTCGGCCGGATGTCGGCGCCGTCCAGGTCGAGGGCCCGCAGTTCGGCCTGTCGCGGGTCGATCTCGGGCGGCTCACGGAAGTCGGTGGCCGCCGGAGGTGCGGCTCCGTCGTCGGCGTGGTCCAGCGCCAGGCCGCCGAGTGTGCGCCGCACTCCCTCGTCCGCCTGTGCTCCGTCGTGGACCGCGGGTGCCTGCAGCTCGGAGTCGACGGCGAGCCGGCCCAGCTCCTGCACCGGGTCCGGGACGTCCCATCCCGGCCCGGTGTCCCGCAGCCCGGCGGGGTATCGCTCGATGTCCGGCCCCTCGGGCCACTCGGCGAACTCATGGCGCATCGGTGCTTGACCTCTCCGTCCTCTCCCGGACAGCCGCGGCGAGCCGGCTGCGGATGTCCTGGCCCCGCACGGTCAGCGCGACCTTGCTCGCCTCGAGATGGGTGCAGGCGCAGTACGCCTCCTGCGGGTCGGGACCGGACCGCAAGGTCAGGTCGACGACCGGGCGCAGCGCGGAGGCCCCGTGGCCGTGCTCGATCCAGGCCCTTCGGGCGGCCTCCTCGACGTCCTGAGCGACCCGTGCCGCACGGCCCCGGACGCCGGGTACACAGCCCCCGGGGCACATCTCCGTTGTGCACAGGGGAAACGGCAGGTGCGTCGCGATCTGCTCCCGGTACGCCCGCATGTGGTCGACGAGCTCCGCGGTGTCGACCGCGCGGCCACTGTCCACCCCCGGGGCCGGCCGCACCCCGAGGAGCTCCACCTCGTCGACCCCCGGCCAGCGCGCGAGCGCCTCACCGGTGCGCAGGCGGGCGGCGAGCCCCCGGTCGAGCTCGGAGGCGTCGACGTCGTCGAGCGCGTGAGCGCGGTCGGCCGCGGACTCCAGACGGTGCGCGATGCGGATCCCGGTGTTCGCGACGGCCGTCGGAGCGAGTGCCGTGGGTAGCTGGCTGCTCAGCACGATCCCCTCCCCCGAGCTGCGGAGCTCGGCGATGGCCTCGCAGAACGCGCGGACCGCCTCGGCGCGCAGGACGTCTCCGCTGCCGTCGGTCCCGCGGGCGGCGTCGCCCGCGGAGAGGAGTCGGTGCGCCTCCTCCACCACGGTGACGTGCCGCAGGGCACCGCCGGACGACCCGCGTCGCCGCGCCGACGCGCGGAGCCGCTGCAGGAGCAGGGCCGACAGGAGCGCCTTGTCCTCCGGGTCCGGGATCTCGTCGAGCTCGACGACGGTCGGCACGGCCAGCAACGCCTCGAGGTCGCTGCTTCGGGCACAGTCGAGCATCCGGCCGCGACCGCCGCGGAGCAGGCGCTGAAGCCGGACGCGGAACGCGACGCCGACGTTCTGCGCCTCGCCGCGGTACCCGTGGCGGTCGAAGATCTCGGCGAAGCTCCCGAGCAGGGCGCGCAAGGTGGGCGGCTCGATCCCGTCCTCGGAGGTTGTGTCGTGCTCCCAGCCGGCATGCAGGTAGGAGAGCCCCAGCGCTTCCTCCAGCAGCCCGGGCAGTGGCGGCGGCAGCGGGAGGGCGAGGGTCAGCGCGGTCATGACCGCCCCGGCGTGCACCTCGCACCTGACGCCCGGTGGCGGCTCGAGCGGGTTGAGCCGCAGGCCGGCGACGTCGTCCCGCCCGAGGGTCAGCACCTGCAGATCGTCGAGTCCGGGCACTGCCAACAGGCCCCGGTACTCCGTCTTCACCGGTTCGATGACCAGGAAGGGAACCCGGTGCTCGGTCCAGAGCCTGCTCAGCAGGGACAACACCGTCGTGGTCTTCCCCGAGCCCGATGAGCCGACGACGAGTGTGTGCCGGGTCAGAGCGGGCAGCGGGAGCCGGACGACACCGCCCTCACGTCCCCGGTCAAGGGCCACGCCCAGTTCGACGCCGTCGTCCTCGGCGCCGTCGCGGACGGCGGCCCGCCGGACGTCCGCCCGTCGGCTCAGCGGGAAGCCCGGGACACCCTGCTCGTCCGGCACCGGAAGGATCGCGAGGCTGCTCAGCTCGTCGGGCCCGTAGAGGTACTGGAACCGGCGCAGCCGGAGCGGCGCGGAGCCGTGGTCCCACATCGCGAGGTCGTCGGTCGGCCAGATCTCCATCGCGGCGACCGCGTTCCGCGCGTACGCCGCCTCGGCCGGGGGCCGGTGCTCCGCCGACACGACCGCCATCGGCGTGGTAGGCCCGGTGCGCGTCCGGGCCAGGGCGGCGGCCAGGTGGGACGCGTACACCGAGACGACAGTCTCCTCCCCCACGAGCGCGACGCGCCCGAGGACCGGTGCGGCACCGAGGCGCTGTTCGCGCGTCTCCCATGCCTCCAGGGCAATGCGGGCGTTGGCGTCCGCCGGGTAGGTGTCCTGCTGACCGAGGAGGTTGTAGTCGGTGCGCTCCCGCGCGTAGAGACCCAGGACCGTCATGGTGTGGCCGAGGGCGTCGCGTTCCTTGGGCTCCAGCACCGTCGGCTTGACCAGGATGCTGAGGGTGAGCGGGGCCGGACTCTGCGCCAAGGTCTCCCAGAAGGACGACCATCCCGACCCGTCGCCGGTCACCTCGTTGAGGTGGTAGTAGTACTCGCTCGCCACGAAGGACCACTGCGGGAAGGTCACCTGCTCGCCGCGCTGGAGCTCGAGGACCCGGTGGTGGGCCGGGATCGCCAGCGGCTCGGCCACGTCGGCCACCACAGCGACCCCGAAGTCCGGCGGGAGGCTTATCGCCGCGGCGGTCAGGGCGGAGTCGACGGCGTGGGCCGCAGCCGGGCCGCGCCCGTACGCCTTGGCCAGCAGGTACATCCGGACGCGGGTCCCGCCCGGTCCCGGCACCGCTCGGTAGCGCAGCTCGAAGGCTCCCAAGCCTGCCGTGGCGACGGCGGCAGCCATCACCTGGCCCGAGACCGCGTGCATGCGGGGGCCCGCCTCGTCGCCGCTGCAGTCGTTCGCGGGCAGGGTGGCGACCTCGAGGCAGCCGATCGTCTGCGCGGACGGCTCGAGGATCCGCGGGTAGCCGGATCCCCAGACGGTGTGGGGCATCCACCGCAGGGACAGCGCCGGTGGCGCTGCCTGTGCAGAGGGCTGGAGGGTCATCTGGTCCTCGTCAGGCCGGGGGGCGGAGGAAGGAGGCGCCGGGGAGGTTCCGCACTACCGCGAAGGCCAGAAGGACCGCGCAGAGCGCCAGAGTCGGCCATTCACGAGTGGTGAAGACGATGTGGATCCGGGTGCGCGGCGGCGGTACCAGGGCGATCGCGGAGCAGGCCGCGAGCATCAGCAGGAGCGCGTTGTCCCGCCCGGCGGCCAGGACATCGCCCCTGGCCAGGGCGAGCACCGCTCTGGTCGCGCCACACGCCGGGCAGAACAGACCGGTCACCTCGTGGAAAGGACACTGCAACCCTAGCCCCACCATGGCGGCCCAGGCCATTCCGCCTCCGGCGATCATGGCGAACGGCGCCATCCTCGCCCGGAGGGCGGTCACAGGAACGGGTTGGTCCGAGGTCCCGCATCCCCCTCGGGCTGCCCCGCCGACCCCGGGTCGGCCTGGCCGCTGAGGAACGGGTTTCCTCCTGAGGCAGGCGGTCCAACCTGCCCACCGCCGGTTCCGCCGCCGAACGGGTTGGCTCCGCCCACGGGAGCGCTCGTCGCGCCGCCTATCCGCTCCCAGGCGTTGCCGGACTTGCGCTGGAGTGCCTTGATCCGGGCGTAGTAGATCGCGAGCGCGATGGCCTGGAAGATCGGCGCGAAGATGGCACAGGGCAACAGACCGATGATGGCCGAGTTTCGACGCAGGTTCTCCATCGGCGTCGACAGCGTGCCACGCCCCGGCATGACGAAAAGGGCGATCACCGCCAAGGGGATTTGGAAGAAGTAGCTGACGATGATCGGGGTCTGGTAATCCACGGTTGGTCCTCGGGATCGGTGGGTGGGTCAGGCGTTGCCGACAAAGCCGGAACCGCCGCGTGAGCCCTGCGCAGCCTCGGCGGCGTCGAGCAGGTCGCGCACGGTCGGGACGTAGACGGCCTGGACGAACGAGTCGACCAGGATCGCGAGCTCGCGCTGGTTCTCCGGCCGGAGGTTGAGGTTGTGCCGCATCGCGTTCTCCGCTGCGTTGCTCGCACTGAGCGCAGCCATGAACCCCGGCATCTCGTCCGTCGCGACGGTGTAGCCCACGTGCAGCATCCCGCCGCGCGGCGTGGAGTGGACCTGCAGCCGGATCGGGTGGCCGCTCCCCAGCAGGGCGCGGAACTTGATGACCGCTTCCAGGTGGAAGTCACCGGACCGCCGGTTCTGCTTGGCCTGGAAATCCAGCCCGATCCCCGCCTCGTCGGTCCGGGACTTCACGACCTGCAGGAAGGTCGTCGCCATGTGCGCCATTCCGGGGATGGCGTTGTTCTCTTGGTAGTTCACTTCGGCCACGTGGGACCTCGCCTTCTGGAGGGATGAGGGGATCGCGCGCACAGCGGTGCCCGTGCGCGGAGTGTGTGGGGAGAGCGCGGCCTACGCGCAGGTGGGGAGCCCGAGGCCGCCGCGCGATCCGGGAGCGACGTACACCTCGGAGAGGTATCCGATGCGGCCGTCCGGCCACGCGACCTGATACCACAGATCGGAGTCGGCCCGGTTCGGGTTGCCCGCAGCCGGTGAGTCGAGGTTGTAGTTCCACATCCGCTCGCCGTGTGCCACGCACATGGCGGGCAGCAGCGCTCCGCTGGTGATCTCGCTGCCCGTCACCTTGCAGCCGTGCGACGCGCAGAAGGCGACGGGCCGGGCCGACAGGTAGGAGGGCGTATTGTCCTCCACGAGGTCCGAGGCTCCGAGCGCCACCTTGTTCTGCACCGTCACCACAGCCGTCGCCGCCGGCGCGAGGGGTGCCACGGCGGCGCCGCCGCCGACCAGCTGCACGATCGCGGTCGCGATGCCCGCACCGACCAGCGCCCCCAGGACCGCGACGACCGCGAGCAGCCGCCGTCCGCCGGGGCGAGGGCCCGGCTCCTCCGGGACGGGCACCGGCTCCACCGCGGCCACCGGGGGCGTCGACCCCATCGACAGCGCAGCGTGCCGAAGGGTCCAGTCCTGTACCCCGGCGGCGCTCACCCCGATCGCGACGAGGACGTCCTCCACGAGTGCCCGGCTGGGGAGACTCGGGCCCGTACAGGCCTTTCCGATCGCGCTCTTGCTCCAGTGCACACGCTCGGCGGCGCTGCGGAGGGAGATGCCGCGACTGCGGAGTTCTTCGGAGAACTCGCGACAGAACACCTCTGCCGAGTCCTGCCGTTCGAGTGACGTGTCGTGCACGACCGGAGTATCGAGATCACGCCACTTCCCTCGCTAGTCACGGTTTGGACACCGGGCCCATGGTGTCCACCTGCGTGGACAGTCCGTGACCACGACAGAATGAGCGCCAGACAATCGTGCGCACCCGCACCTACCTGCAGTTTCGTCGCTGTCCATCGACCGCCTGGACAGGGTGTCCACAGCTGTCCACACCTTTCTGCGAGTGCAGATCATGGACGAGCCGGTCATCAAGTTTGGCGATTCCAGTAACGACCGACAGCCCGCCGACGAGCTGCCACATTCCCGTCGAATCGGTCAAATACCCGGCCGAAGCTGTCGCACCCCTTAAGATCGCCGTGGCGGGACCGAAGGGTGGATCTGATGAACACCGTGTCGATCGTGGCAACGGCACTCGCGACCGGCGCCCTCGCCGGCGCGGAGGGCGTGGGCACCGCGGCGGTCAAGGACGCTTACGAGCAGCTCAAGGCTGCGCTCAAAGCCCGTGTGAAGGACCCGGCGGCGAAGGTGGCGTTGGACAAGCACACCGAGGATCCGGACGCGTGGCTCCCGGCGCTCAAGGCCGAGCTGCTGCGGTCCGGGGTGTGCGGCGATGAGGACATCCTCGCCCTCGCTCAGCAGGTCAGCCGCGCCGCGGAGTCCGCACCAGCCTCGTTCCGGGTCAAGGTCGACAACTCGGAGGCGGTGCAGATCGGCAACGGCAACGTCATGTTCGCGGACCTGAGGACGCGCTCGGATCTCGAGTGAGCCAGCCTGCGGGCTCGTGGCCGCAGGGGCGGCTCGCGTGGCCCGTCTGACATTCCGGACCTGTCTGCTCCTCCTCAGCCCACGGCCTTGCTGATCACCTCGACCATCCGACCGGGCAGCGACGGCGTGAGGTCGATGCGACTGATCCGACGCCCGTACCTTCCCGCCGTCACGAGGGACCGGTCCTCGACGCGCAGGGGACCGGATGGGTACATGTTCTCCAGGGAGGAGAGGTGCGCCGCCTCCTGTGCGTCGCCGCGGACCGCCGATCTCAGGGCGGTGCTCAGGTCCGTGGCGGGCCGCCCGACCCGACAGGAGACGTCCACGATCGCCTCCGCGAGCTGCGGCGCATTCCGGAAGAGCTCGGCGACCTCGACGGTCGGGGTGATCGTGCCCGCGACAGTGGCGTACTGCCGGTTGTCGTTCCCCACCTGGACATTGCGGCAGTCGTGCAGCACCACGACACCGAACTCGGTGGGGACCGTCCCCTCCTGGTGACGTCCCCCGGCCTCCGCCGCGAGGTGTGGCGCGAAGTCGGCCTCCTGCCCCGGCTCGACGGCGAGGAGCGCGTCGATCGCCGCTGCTCGGAGGGTTTCGTCCTCCGGATGGAGCGCGCACTCAGAGAGTGCCTCGCGGACGGCGGCGTTCCGCAGCAGGTCGCCCAGTTCGACCTTCGGCTGGACCCGGTACTGGTAGCTGACGTGCTGGATGTTGCCTTGCCCGACCTGCGCCGTGTCCACGCGGACGAACACCACCGCGATCTCCGCGGGTTCGTCCGCCGTCGTGACGTCCGGACGCTCGACCGCCGCACCGAAGTGCATCCGGCGCTCGGTGACCACCAGGTGGTCGTCGACGCCGGCAGGCGTCGGAACGAGCCGATCGCCGGCCAGAGCCTCCCACGCCGCCACCGAGCGCAGGCGGCGCTGCCCGTCCTCGAGATCGACCCGCAGCCCGGCGGCGTCGCCGATTCGTGCCGTGTCGAACGTCGACAGTCGCTCACCGGGGCCGGATGTCGGCAGATCCCTCGACAGCGCAGCAGCCAGTCCGCGGCCCGCCTTCGAGCCGAGCAGCGTCTCGGCCGCGTCGAGATCACCCTCCGTGAGCGCGGCATCCTCCGACCCGAGTCGCCGGATCGTCGCGATGACCCCCGCCAGAGACGTGATGGTGGCACCTGATCCTGTCGCGTCGAGCAGCTCGCACACCGTGCCCGCGTCCACCAGCCTCATGCCGGGCACGTCGGGAACCGGCCTTCCGAGCAGGAGTTCGTGCGCAACACTCCGAAGCACGTCGTCGACGACCCGGGCAGCGTTGAACACGCCGGCAAGGTGCTGCGAGCACCACAGTTCCTAGACCGAGGTCTCGGGCTCCTCCTCGTCCGGTCCTCGCAGGACTGCGCAAGACGATCGATCGGGTACCGTCCAACCTGCGCACTGCATAGAGCTGGATGTCGACGACCGCGATGATCTCCGCACTCATCCGGCCGGTTCCTCAGTCCCGTAGTGGCGATGCTCCCGCCGGCCGCGTGCTGCCGTGTCCAACTGGTCCGCGACCAGTTCGAGTCGACTCAGCACCTCGTCCTGCCCTTCCGCGATCCTCTTGATGTCGGTGTGCAGCGCCGTGAGCCCGGGCCCGTCATGGGTCACCACCGGCGCCGGAACGACCGGGGATGGCGATGGAGCTTCGGGTGCCCGAGTCGCACGACGGAGCAGCCACGCCAGCCCGATCACCACGATCACGAGAAGTGCGACCACGACCGCAAGGAGCGCGACGACCACCCCCGGGATGCTTACGATCGATGTGCCCTGCGCGGCCTCGGGCAGAGCCGGCAGAGGCGGGGGTTCGGCCGGCGGTGTTCCGGTGACCCGGTCCAGTCCGGCTCTCGCCATTGCCTTGTCCTGGTCGAGCCCGAGAGCGGCCTGGTAAGCCACGCGTGCTCCCTCGGGGTCCTTCTTGTCCTCGGCCTCGCGTCCTTGAGAGACGTCCGCCCAGGCACTCGCGAAGCGGGCGGCGACCGCGTCCATCCCGGCCGAGGCGCAGTCGCCTTCCCCGGCACGCCCTGCCCGGGTGTAGGCATCCGCTGCCGCATCGACCTGGCCCGCGGACAGGCTTTCAGCTGCCTGGGTACAGAGGGGAGTAGCGCGCCCACAACCCGCCATCAGGAGGGCGGACAGCCCGACCACGACGACCCACGACGCTCGACGCACCTGCAGGTCCTCCGTGAGGTCGAGGGCGAGCGATCATTATCTCGACGCGCGACGCTCTCGCACAGCGGCTGACCGGGCTACCTCGCCCTGGATCTTCCGATCGTTCCTGGTGATGACGACGTTCGGGCGGGCGTAGTGCCGGATATGAGAACTCGGCGCATGCCGACGCGGTGTTGTTCCGCGAAGTCGTGCGGCGGCTACCCGAGGAGTGCGTCCAGACTCATCCGCGCGACGGGCGCGCGGGCTTCCGGGATCGTCCGTGATCACAGCCGGGCTCCGGGCACTCCCTTCCCCACCAGCCATCCTCACGCGCCCAGCGACCCCGACGCAGGACACGTTGACAGCCCAGCTCCCGTAGGGAGTTCAGTCGAGCAGCGCGAACGCGCGCGCCCCGTACGAGGGCGACGTGGGCTCGTCCACCCGCCCGATCAGGTCGGGCCGGTGCAGCAGATTTCGACTGGGCCTGCCTCCCGCCCACCACGGTGGGTGGAAGACGGGCAGCCCGTCCTCCATCGTGATCGTCCACTCGCCGCGGTGGATGAGGCGATGATGCCTGGGGCACAGGAGCACCAGGTTCTCCAGGCAGGTGGAGCCGCCCTTCGACCAGTGTTCGATGTGGTGCGCGGCTGTCCACTGTGCTGGGATGCAACAGCCGGGCTGAGCGCAGCCGCCGTCGCGCTGCTCCAACGCCCGCCGCATCGCCGGGGTGACCAGCCGGGAGCGCCGCCCGACGTCGAGCGGCTCACCCCGCGAGCCCAGCACAATGGGCACGACCGCGGCGTCGCAGGCCCAGCGCCGCGCGTCCTCTGCGGTGATCGCCGAGGCCAGCGTGCCGTCCCCGAAGCCCAGCAGGCCGGCGCCCGAGCCTCGCAGCTCCGCCAGCGGGATCGTCACCGTGACCTGCGGCCGCGCGCCGCCGTCGACCGGCAGGGCCCCGGAGTCAAGCATCCGGCGGCACACCTCGACCAGCGCGTCGCCCTCCCGCTCGGCGATCGACCGCGGGTCCGGCCTTCGCTCGCCGGGCACGTGCTCGCAGCCGGCCTCCTCGCACTCCCCCGCCGCGTGCTCGCCCAGCGGCTCCGACAGCGGGGACATCGCGGTACGCACGATCGCCGCGGACTCCCGGTCGAACCAGCCGCGCGCCTCGAACCCCTCGCCCCGCGGCGTGAACCGCAGCCGGGTCCGCGTGGGCGCGCCCTCGCGCGGCCGCGGCCCGTCCGGGTCCAGCAGCGCCAACGCGTGCTTCCCCACCCGCCGCAACGCCTCCGAGTCGAGGGTGCGCGCCAGGTCGGCGAGATCGTGCTCCAGCGGCTCCCGGTGATCGGCCTCGAGATGCGCGGGCAGCGCCGCGAGCGTCTGCTGGATCACCCGCACGTGTTCGAACGAGATCTCCGCAGCGGCCAGCCCGAGCGCCGTCGACGGCAGCTGAGCCGGGAGCTCCTCCCCCAGCAACGTCCGCTCCGGCACCACCGCCCGCGCCGCGCGCACTCGCGCCTTGGCCACAGCCGCGGGTATCCGCTGCGTCGACTGCAACAGGTCCGCCGTGTCCCGGTACCCGTGATCTGCGGCCAACCCTCGCGCCTCCAGCTCGGCCACCACGGCGAGCATCCGCGCATCGATCGCGTTTCGCGCCGCTTGGACATCGGCGGCCGCAGCGAGGAGCTCCTCGTGCGCCATCTCCGCCCAGTCGGTCACGTCCAGAGTGTATCGAACATACGTTCGAAGATCGAGTCTGGCTCGGCCCTCGGCCCTGCGCCACCCACTCCTCCGCCGGCGACCGACGCACTCGAGAAGTCCCGCCCTGAGCGCCGCTGCCGCGAGTGACACGAGCGGGTGGCGCACACTCCTGCTATGGGTTCTGGCGGGGCGGCTGCCTGCAGTTGGCCAGGCCGATGTTGTCGACGAGCTGCTGGTGCGCGAGCGAGGAGACCCCGCTGCCGAAGCCCGGCCCGGCCATGGAGCTCACCGCCGCGCCGGCGCAGTTGTGGTCGCCGGCTGCCGCCGGAACGGCGGCGGCTGCGACCGCAGTCGTACCGATCGTCGACGCGAAGATCGCTCTAAGGACCAGCCCGGCCTGCACACTTCTCCGCATTCGTCACTCCGCATGTGGTTCAACCCTCGGACCGCGCGACCGCGCGACCTGTGCCGCAGCAGCGCGTGCGTCCGAGGCACGGGTCTGTACGTAGATCTCACCCTTGCCCCAGCCCGGCGGCCCGTCATCCGCCGTTCGGCACGACCGCGGTCTGCTCGACTTCCGCGCGTGGCGTGAGTGCAGCGCTCACGACGTGCTCGAACTGGTAGCCCATCAGGACGAGTGCCGGCGCCCGAGGGCTCGGTAGCTCCACCCCGCCGCTTCCCACTTGTCCCGGTCGAGCGCGTTGCGACCGTCGAGCACCCGCTTCTGCCTGACGACCCTGCCGAACGCCACCGGGTCCAGCTCGCGGAACTGCTTCCACTCCGTCAGCAGCAACACCGCGTCGGCACCCTTGGCCGCCTCCTCCGCGGTGTCGGCGTAGTCGATCTGCGGCCACTGCCTCTTGCAGTTCTCGATGGCCGCCGGATCGGTCAGCACGACGTTCGCGCCCTGCAGCTGCAGCTGCGCGGCCACGTTCAGCGCCGGCGAGTCCCGGATGTCGTCGCTCTCCGGCTTGAACGCCGCCCCCAGCACCGCCACCCGCTTACCCAGCAACGACCCGTCGAGCACCTCGCGGGCGAGCTCCACCATCCGGATCCGCCGCCGCATGTTGATGTTGTCGACCTCCCGCAGGAAAGTCAGCGCCTGGTCTGCCCCCAGCTCACCGGCCCGCGCCATGAAGGCCCGGATGTCCTTGGGCAGGCACCCGCCCCCGAAACCGAGGCCGGCGTTCAGGAACTTGCGACCGATCCGGTCGTCGTAGCCGATGGCGTCCGCGAGCTGCTTGACGTCCGCCCCGGTCGCCTCGCACAGCTCAGCCATGGCGTTGATGAACGAGATCTTCATAGCCAAGAACGAGTTTGCCGCCGTCTTCACCATCTCCGCCGTCGCGTAGTCAGTCACGACCTTCGGCGTTCCCGCCGCGACGATCGGCGCATAGACCTCGTCGAGCAACGCCTCAGCAGCGGCCCCGGTCTCGTCCTGCGGGATGCCGTACACGAGTCGGTCGGGGTGAAGGGTGTCCTGAACGGCGAAGCCTTCGCGCAGGAACTCGGGATTCCATGCCAGCGCGGCGCCGGGCACCTTCTCGACCACAAGCTCCGAAAGGCGCGCGGCGGTGCCCACAGGCACCGTCGATTTTCCCACCAGCAGCTCACCCGGCTGAAGCACGCCAAGCAGCGACTCGATCGCGGCCTCCACATACTGCAGGTCTGCCGCGTACTCCCCGCGCTTCTGTGGCGTCCCGACACAGACGAAGTGGATCTGGCACCCCGCGGCCTCCGCCAGGTCGGCACCGAACCGGAGCCGCCCTGAACCGAGCGACGTGGTGAGCAGCTCCTCGAACCCGGGCTCGAAGAACGGCGTGCGGCCCGTCGCCAGCAGCTCGATCTTGGCGGCGTCGACGTCGACGCCGACCACCTCGTGTCCGAGCTCGGCCATGGACGCCGCATGGACGGCCCCCAGGTAACCGCAGCCGATCACCGACAGCTTCATCCAGTTCCCTCTCGCGCGTACTTGCCGGGTCTATCGCTCACCCACGACTGTCAGCGCGCGCAGCGTAGAGCGAGAATTCCCACACCGCGCGTCACAGCTGACGTACCGACTACGTCGAACGCCACTCGCTCGTACTGCATTCGGTCGGAGGCGTCTGTATCGTCCGTCACCTGACAACCTGTTCGTGGCGATGGACGACACGGAGGTGTTCGAAGTGCGGGGCTACTGCCGTGTGATGTTCGCGCACACCTTGTAACGCCCGCGCCCGAGTGGCCGACGGACCCGATGCTCCCCAGCGAAGGTCCGCCGACGACGTCGAGACCTGTCTCTTCAGCACGCTCCCCACCTGCTCCAGGAGTCTCCCCTTGCGTATCGCCATGATCGGCACCCGCGGCGTCCCCGCGCGGTACGGCGGCTTCGAGACCGCGGTCGAGGAGATCGGGCTCCGCCTGGTCAAGGCGGGCCACGAGGTGCGTGTGTACTGCCGAGGGGACGACGACTCGGCCGAGTACCTGGGGATGCACCGCGTCCGGCTCCCGGCGATGAAGCACCCCGTTACCGAGACATTGAGTCACACAGCGCTCTCGGTCGCACACCTGCTGCGCCACCGCACGGACGTAGCCCTGGTCTTCAACGCGGCCAACGCGCCGCTCCTGCCGGTGATCAGAGCCGCGCGGATTCCCGTTGCTGTCCACGTCGACGGCCTGGAATGGAAGCGGGCGAAGTGGGGTCCCAACGGTCGCCGCTACTACCTCGCGAACGAACAACTTTCCGTGGCACTCGCCGACGAACTCATCGCGGACGCCGTCGGGATTCAGGACTACTACCACGAGCGCTATCGGGCGCAGAGCATGTTCATCCCCTACGGCGCTCCCATTCAGGAGCACTGCGATTTCGCGAGGCTGCGCGAGCTCGAGCTCGACGCCCGCGGTTACCACCTGGTCGTCGCGCGCCTCGAGCCCGAGAACCACGTCGACGTCATCATCGAGGGCTATCTGCAGAGCAAGGCCACCAAGCCGCTCGTCGTGGTGGGCTCGGTCCCGTACCCGAGTGACCACCAACGCCACATTCAGGAACTCGCCGCGACGGATGCGCGGGTCAGGCTCATCGGCGGTGTCTGGGACCAGAACCTGCTCGACGCGCTCTACGCCGGCGCCGCAAGCTACCTCCACGGTCACTCCGTAGGCGGCACGAACCCCTCGCTCCTCCGTGCCATGGGCGCCGGCGCCAACGTCATCGCTTGGGACGTCAACTTCAACCGCGAGGTCCTCGGCGCGTATGGCAGCTTCTTCGCCCGTCCCCAGCAGCTGGCCGAGTGCATCGAGGCGACCGAGGCCGATCTTCCGGCGGCCGAGGCCAACGGCGTCGGCGCGCGCGAGCGCGCAGCAGAGGCCTACCGCTGGGAAGACGTCGCACTCGAGTACGAGCAGCTCTGCGTCGATCTCCTGAACCGCACTCGTTCCCGACGTACCCGCACCCGAATCTGAGAGAAGAGGACATGCGGATTTTGGTCACCGGTGGGGCCGGCTTCGTCGGCTCCAACTACGTCCGGCACGCCTTGACCGGCGCCTACTCCGCCGTCGAGTCTGCCGAGATCGTCGTCCTCGACGCGCTGACGTACGCGGGGACGATGACCAACTTGTCCGACGTCGCGGAGTCCCCTCGCCTTCGGTTCGTGGAAGGCGACATCCGCGACGCGGCTCTCGTCTCCGAGACGATGCGCGGCACGGACGTCGTTGTGCATTTCGCCGCGGAGTCCCACGTCGACCGCTCGATCGCCGGCGCCGCGGACTTCGTCTCGACGAACGTCGTCGGCACCCAGGTCCTCCTGCAGGCCGCTCTCGACGCGGGCGTGGGGAAGTTCGTCCACGTGTCGACCGACGAGGTGTACGGCTCGATCGACGAGGGCTCGTGGCCCGAGGAGCACCCCCTCTTGCCGAACTCCCCGTACTCGGCATCGAAGGCGTCGTCCGACCTGCTCGCCCGCGCCTACCACCGGACGCACGGCCTGCCGGTGTGCATCACGCGGTGCTCGAACAACTACGGGCGCCACCAGTTCCCCGAGAAGGTCATCCCGCTGTTCGTGACCAACCTGCTCGACGGCAAGAAGGTCCCGCTCTACGGCGACGGGCTCAACGTCCGCGACTGGCTCCACGTCGACGACCACTGCCGCGGCATCCAGCTCGTCGTCGAGGGCGGCCGCCCCGGCGAGGTCTACAACATCGGCGGCGGCACCGAGATGACCAACAAGGAGCTGACCTCCCGGCTGCTCGCCGCCGTCGGCGCGGACGAGTCCATGATCGAGCCCGTGGCGGACCGCAAGGGCCACGACCGCCGCTACTCCGTCGACTGGTCGAAGATCGCGAACGAGCTCGGCTACTCGCCGCTGGTCGCGATCGACGACGGCCTGGCCGACGTCGTGCAGTGGTACCGGGACCGCCGCGACTGGTGGGAGCCGCTCAAGCAGGGCAGCGCGGTGGCCCGGTGAAGGCCTACGAGCTCGGCATCTCGGGGGCGTGGGGCTTCGAGCCGTCCGTCTTCCCCGACGACCGCGGCCAGTTCGCCGCCCCCTACCAGGCCGCCGCCTTCCGTGAGGCGCTGGGCTTCGACCTCGCGCTCGGCCAGGTCAACCAGAGCATCTCCGCGCGCGATGTGATCCGTGGGGTGCACTTCTCCGACGTCCCCCCGAGCCAGGCCAAGTACGTGTCCTGTGCTTACGGCTCTCTGCTCGACGTCGTCGTCGACATCCGGGTGGGCTCCCCCACCTTCGGCGCCGTCGAGACCATCGAGCTGGACCCCGGCTCCGGCCGCTCGGTCTACCTGTCCGAGGGCCTCGGCCACGCCTTCGTCGCGCTCGAGGACCACACGATGATGACCTACCTCTGCTCGACCGGCTACAACCCCGGCGGCGAGCACGGCATCTCGCCGCTCGACCCCGAGCTCGGCATCCCGTGGCCGTCGGGCATTACACCGATCCTTTCGGACAAGGACACCGCGGCGCCCACGCTCGACCAGGCTCGCAAGGCGGGCCTGCTCCCGACTTGGGACGCCTGCCAGGACTTCTACCGCTCCCTGCGAGAGGCTCGGCGATGAAGGGGATCATCCTCGCGGGCGGCTCGGGCACCCGCCTCTACCCGATCACCCGGGCGGTGTCGAAGCAGCTCCTGCCCGTCTACGACAAGCCGATGATCTACTACCCGCTCTCGACGCTCATGCTCGCCGGCATCCGGGAGATCCTGATCATCAGCACCCCCGACGACCTGCCCGGCTTCCGGCGCCTCCTCGGCGATGGCTCCGACCTCGGCCTCCAGCTCTCCTACGCCGAGCAGCCCTCTCCCGACGGCCTCGCCCAGGCCTTCCTCATCGGCGCGGACCACATCGGCGACGACCTGTCGGCCCTGGTTCTCGGGGACAACATCTTCCACGGGCCCGGGTTCTCCGAGCGGCTCCGGGACAGCGTCGAGGGCCTGCGTAGCGGCGCGGACGGATGCGTGCTGTTCGGGTACCCGGTGAAGGACCCCGAGCGCTACGGCGTCGGGGAAGCCGACGCCGAGGGGCGGCTCATCTCCATCGAGGAGAAGCCGGCCAAGCCGCGCTCCGATCGCGCCATCACCGGCCTCTACTTCTACGACGCCCAGGCCGTCGAGTTCGCCAGGTCGCTGAAGCCGTCGGCGCGCGCCGAGCTGGAGATCACCGACCTCAACAGGCTCTACCTGGACCAGGGCAGGGCCCGCCTCGTCGACCTCGGCCGCGGCTTCGCCTGGCTGGACACTGGACTGCACGAGTCCCTGCTCGAGGCAGGCCAGTACGTGCAGGTGCTGGAGCACCGCCAGGGCATCCGCATCGCCTGTATCGAGGAGATCGCGCTGCGGATGGGCTTCATCGACGCCGACGCCTGCTTCGCTCTCGGGGAGCGTCAGGCCAAGTCGGGCTACGGGGAGTACGTCATGGACGTCGCGCAGAGCCTTCGCGCATAGCAGGGGCAGCGCTCACCTTCAGTCCAGCGTGCAACCGGCACCGGCGTGGTCGACGCAGCCGGCCGCTCCCGCCCGACGAGATCCGGCCGGTGCAGCACGTTGCGCGAGGGTGGTATCCCCGTCCACCACGGTGCGAGGGCGGTCGATAGGAGCGAACTCCTGCACGACGGCAGCGCGGAACACGATAGGCATCCGAAAACCTGGTCGAATCCGGCTCTCGCTTTCGCATTGACGGGCGCCTCCCCGTGGATGTTCGGGGCGTCCAGGGTGCCGGCCACGCCGACCCTCGGCTTGCCGCGCAGTCTCTACATAGTCACCGAAAACCTTGACCCCTCCTACCCCGCGAGAAGGTCTGCGCAGAACTTGGGGCGGCGGACTGTCAAGTAGTCACCGACGTTCACCCCAAGCATGGCGAGGCCTGGGACACGCCGAACATTGCACAAGTGGTGTATATCAAGCACGCTTTGTGCACCCCGCGCTTGGGCATCGCGGACTATGTGGCCAAGGAGCCGCGTCGGCACGCGCTCAGCCGCTCGTCTGGCTATTTGCGTGAGCCCACCTGGGCGTATACATATTGGGGCCGATGTCACCAGTGCGAGATGACGCGGTAGTCTCGACCTCACCGACCCGCGACGCGCACCCGGCCTACTATGTGACGCACCTACGCCACGTCAATCTACAGGCACCACATAGGTACGCGTGACGAGTCATCCGGCCCCACCACCACGGTAGCGAAGAGGTAGAGCCTCGCCCGGCCGTCCATGAGAACCGGGGCCAGCTAGCATTGGCTGGTGGTTAAGCAGCGCCTCAGCACACAGTCCGCGCCCTTCCTGAGCTGTCTGGCGATCGCTGCAGGTGCGCTCGGCATCCTGGCGTCGACCGCGCCCTTAGTGGCGGGGGTCGCTGCGATCGCGTTACTCCTGCTGGTATGGCTCGTTCGACAGCCAGTCGCTCTCGTCCCGATCACAATAGTCCTAGCCACGACGGCATTCCCCGCCGCCGTCCCACGTGCAGTTTCTATCGGCCCGCTCGGCATCTATTTGTACGAGCCGTTCCTCGCACTCGCGCTCTGCTGGTCCATCGCAACAATTCGCGGCCTGGACAAGCGCGACATCCCCGCGATTCTCCTCCTCGTTGGGCTTGCGGCTTCTGTCGTCGCCGGTGCTGTCAGCGGGAACCCGACCGCCCAGGCTCTCAATGATGCTCGGGGACCGCTCGTGATGGTCCTAAGCTACCTCATTGCTGCACGGATTATCGAGCAGCCGACCGCCCGCCGATACGCCCTCATTGCGCTAGGGGTTTCACTTTGGGTGTCGACGATCATGATACTCCTGGCCTCGCTTGGCTGGCTTGAGCTGTCTGGCCGCACTGAGGACGCCTCCCTCGTCGAGGCCGGTTCGAGCGGAAATGTTGCGACTGGAGCAGCGAGGTTCCTCACCTCGGCGACACACAGCGCACTTGCAGTGCTTTGCGTACTTTTCGCTCTACTCGTACTACGCAAGATCACCGCGCAACAGTCGCTGCCCTGCCTCGTTCCGGCTGCGATCATTACGTTCTTGAGCTTCTCGCGCAACAGTCTGCTAGCGCTACTTACTGTTGCAGTGGTGATCTTGATGCTCCGGAGAACAACGCGAACTGCAGTGGCGCTATTTACACGAACCACAGGAGTCGCAATACTCGTTGGCATAGCCCTGATCGCTACCAACGTGTTCTCGGGCCTCAGCGCCTTCGACTTCCTGCATACTCAATTTCAGGCGTACAGCCACCGAGTCCTCGAAGGGCTGGATGGGCAAACCCTGGAGCGGGACACCTCGGTGCTCTATCGAGAAAGCGAGAACAGCTACCTTCGCGAGGCGATTGCCGAGTCTCCAGTTGTCGGGCACGGAATGGGCTACCCTTATCGACCTGCAAGCGGTGAGCCCGGTTCATTCTTCGCAACGTCTGCACGTTATTACGCGCACGACTTCTTTCTTTGGATGCTAGTCAAGACAGGAGTAGTCGGCATTATTCTCCTAGCGGCATTTCTTTACGTGCCGCTGCGGGGAACGGCGGGCGTCAAACGCAATCGTCCCGCTGTGGCGTTCGTTGCGACCTCAATTGCACTATTAGCCGTTAGTTCAGTTGCACCGATGCCGCTCGGCTTCGAATCCGCGGCTGCCCTCGTCATCGGAACGATCCTAGGCGCCACCACAGGTTTGGCCAGCGGCCGCCCGTCCAAGATCCGCGAGTCCCACAGTCAGCCGGTGCGTGCTGTAAGGAATCGGCAACCAGGCCCACGCTCAGGCGGCAACAATCATAACGGCCGGCCTTGCGATGCCCGCCACGTCGGAGCAGAGATAAGCAACTAATTGATAGGCACCCGGACCTCGTCGAGGGCGGCGCCTGGTCAACTGCAGTGTGTTCGCGACCGCATCAGCAGAAGGCTGTACGACAGACTCGTGGGGTGTTGATCGGCGAGGCGTAGGAACCCGCATCATCACGAGCGCATGATAGCCAGGCCGCAGTTGGCATGTCGGTGCGCTGATACGACCAACGGGAAGTCTGTGTCGCTCCCCAGTTCGCGATCGAGACCTTGGTCGCGGGCCCGCTTGGCCGACCGGCGGTGGCATCATCTGAGAACTAAGGTCGCGCTCATAGTCTCCGAGGCAGCCTAACAGCCGACCTACTAATGAAGACGCATCAAAGCGTGGAACATCGCCCTCGACCTAGTATCCTGCGTTGGAGTTTGGCCAAGATATGCGGCGAGTGGTTCCACGATATCGTCGGCGGTGTTCGCCCGAGCGAACGGGCATGAGTCGTCGTTCCAGCCTGACATTCACGCGCGGATGTCGCATTCAAGGGCGTGCGGGTTCTTGTGCACTCCACGACCGGAGCTGCTGGTCGATGAGCAGCGCGAACCGGCGTTCGACCTGGTTGAGCCAGAACGAGTAGGTCGGGGTCAATTGCATGTGGGATCGCGGGTGAGCCTAGAGCCAGCGCTGGATCGTCGGAGCCTTGTGGGTGCTGGAATTGTCGCAGATTAGGTGCACTCGAGCCCGACCGCGACCTGTTTGTCGAGCTTGACGAGGAACTCGCGAACTCCGCGGCGCGGTGGCGGCGGTGAATTGAGCCGATCACCCGCCCGGTGGCCACGTCGAGCGCGGCGAACAGCGTGGTGATGCGTGGCGGGTGTAGCCGTGGGTGCGCCGCTCGGGCATCCCTGGCAGCACCGGCGCGGAGCGGTCCAGGGCCTGGGTCTGGGACTTCTCGTCCACGCACAGCACCAGCGCCCGCTCCGACGGGTCAAGATGGAGCCCGACGATGTCGCGGACCTCGTCCACGAACTGCGGGTCGGTGGAGAGCTTGAACATCTCGACCTGGCGGGGTTGAGCCCGAAGGCCATCCAAATCCGGCTCCCGTGGAACGCGACAGGCCGCTTTCGGCGGCATCGACGCCCGTAACCAATGCGTCGCATACGCTGGGGTGCATTCCAGCGTGTCCACGACGACCTATTCGATCTGATCCTCGGTGATCGTGTGGGCAGCACTCGGGCGCGTCTCGTCCACCAACCCGTCGAGCCCCGCCCTGACGAAACGCGACCGCCACTTCCCGACCGTCACCGCATGACATCCCAGCTTCGCGGCGATTGCGGTCTTCGACTCACCGTCCACGGCGGCCACCGCGATCTTGCTGCGCGGAGCGAGGGCCTGCGAGGACTTCGCTCGCCTTGACCACCGCACCATCGTCTCGCGCTGCTCGTCGGTCAGGTTCACCTCGGCCACCGGCCTGCCCCTACTCGGCGCGACCGCAGCCTACCGACATTTAGCGAACTTCAGGCGCAGGAAACTAGTCGTGCCCAACTCCGCCACGCTAGTGACCTTCAACGATCCGATAAACAGGGCTCTCAACCTCAAACTCCGAGAATGATCCAGACCTTCTCCTTACGGTCACTTACTACCTCGACAGCAGATCCCCCCATCGCCTAACGCTCCCAAAGCACGCGTCGACGTGAGACACGAATACTGCACCGAGCCCTCCTCTGCCGCTAGCACCTAGATGAGAAGCGCGACACCTACAGCCCCTCCCAGCAGTACAGTACTGATTGCTGCTAAGCCAAACTTGCCGAGCACGATAGCGAAGACAACGCCGGACAGGAGATCAAGTACTACATATAGGGCCAGGACGACAAGCAGCTGCAGAGACCCCGAAAGCGTCAACCCCAGACCTACGAGCGGGACCAAGGAGCTAACCACCACCGTGATTACAGACAGAGACGCTCTATGGAACCGCATCGCGACACGATGGGTGGTTGAGTTCAAGGCGACTGCACCAAACCAGATCATGCACATAGCTGCCAGGTGCGCGTACGGTATCGCAAAGAGCCGCCCAACGAGGACAGTTAAGAAGGACGCCCCAAATGCTAAATACACAACTATGGTTGCATATAAGTAGGCGCGGTCGGGCGAATCAGTCCGACGGTGAATCAATCGCGGAAGGACAACGTTAGTTACGAAGCTCGAAGCCCCGGAGACCATCTTCGCAGCCATACCCAACTGCGACAACGTCGAACTCGGAAGAGTGGCAGCCATTGTCTGGATCGACACCCCAGCACCGTAGCCGGCAACTGCTTGGCCAAGGAACCAACCTGAGGCCCGCTCGTCCGGCGCACCGTCAGCCTCACGCGCTCGAAGCGAGTCGAGTATAGTCCCCCCGAACTTGACAACAACCAACACCAAGAATATCAACACACCAAGAATTTGCATGGCGAGAAGCAACGTAATTCGGTGCGTCATATCGGAAAGAGATGCCAAGGTCAACGATAAGCAGGACAAGAAGTTTGCCGCGAGAGTTACGCTTGATAGCCAGATCGGATTACCGTGTGCAGATAGCCATAAGGCCGCCCACCAGGCCGCCATCAGTATTGTGGCGAGAACTAAGGCAAGTACTGCGTGCAGGATGAAGCCGGCATAATTGCCTGCCGTCGCCGAGAATACAGCAACTGCTACTGCTGTAGCAGCGAGCGGACTTACAGCTGACGCAATCAGCCAGCGTCGAACAGACCGCCGAGTTGGGGAAGCATTTCTCAGCCAAAGCGGATATAGCGTCCCGACTAAGAGTATCTGTATGGGTAACTGTGACCAGTTGATAAGGAAGAAGTACGCGTCCGACGCGGTGGACGCCTCCGCACCTAGAAGGACTAAGAGAATCTGTATGACGCCCAAAAGCTGGGATACCGCTGCTAAGGTGGAGGATCTAGCATGGCGCAGCAGAGCCCAGAGTCGGGAAGTTGCCCTGCGAAGTGTCCAGGCCACACCTGCGCTACCCCTCGAGTCCACTAGGCCAAGCTTCGTAAGGACGGATTCCTCGGCCTCGCTACCGCGCATCAGCCCGCGGGCTTTGGTCACTGCCAACAAGATCTCTCAACCATGAGGCGCACTCGGCGTGCGCAGCCGACCAAGCCTCATCGAACGAACGCTCATCCGTCAGCCGGGCAAGGGCTTCATCGACATCTGCACTCTGGACGAGGAGCTCGTCCAGCCGCAACTTCTTGAGAGTCGGACGAACCTTCCCACAGTACGGGATAGAGAGAGTCGGTCGGCCGATCATCGAGGCTATCAAGGCGGGGTGCATACGCACGCTTATGACGCCTGAAGCAGATGCGAGGACGGAGATCATCTCCGTAACCGTCTTGGGCTTGATCACATCGACCGGCGGCAGTGACAACAAAAACTTCTCGTCACCGTCCCCGACCGTCATCACGATGCACTTCGACCCCAATCTCGAGATCAACTGCGAGGCGAAGTCATTCCATCTATCGACAGGAAACAGCGACTCGGTTGAGTCAGGCCTACGAGAGATATCAAGTAGGTTTAGGACTACCCGTCCCGTTACATAGGAGATGTGTCCAGCGAATTTGTTGACGGCGGGGTACAGAAGGGAGATCGCATCCGGGAGCACATCAACGTTATGTCCTATGCGAGACAACGCGTCTGCCGACTGCTCGTCGCGAACAGAAATCCGCGCTTCCTCACTCAGTAGTCGTGCAAGTTTCCTCCGGAACCGGGGATCCTCCACACCTCGTACCTCGATCGAATGCCCAACAAGTGGGCGCGATCTTCGGTCGGCTATCAATCGCTTCAGCTTCCGGTGGATTTCGGGAATCCAACTCGCATTTAGGTATCCGCCACCGCCGAGGATCATGGAGCCCGTGGAGTGACCGGTCAGAGCACTACCCTCTACGCCGAGGTCGTGTCTGGGAACACCAATCGCTGATGCTGTACGCTCTGGGTTGGCTGACGTTACTAATGCGTCAATCCGCTGCGAGGCAAAGAAGTCACGATAGCCGGTCAGTATTGCCTCGTCTCCGAGGTTCGGATATCCCCATCCGCCAGCCAAGATGTGCAACACAAACCTTCCTAACCGATGTTTCCGCCAGATCTCTGCTCAGTTACCGAGAATCGGCAAAACCTGCCCGTCTCGAGTTATCTTGCAGGGACGGTGGACCTCCAATGGAATGCGCACTCCGGTTTTCAGTACGAGCTCTTCCACCGCAAGCGTGCTGACAGTTGTTGGTTCTCGTACTACACATCCTTCATCTATTTCAATTCGTGCCACTCCGCTGAGCTCCAGCCTCCCAAGAATGTGTACGTTGAAACTGAATGACGTGTTCGAGTTGCGTAGAACACATGGTGCCTTCAACTCGACGCTAGATGGTACGTGCAAACCAAGCCACCTCGCGACCTGACCTCTAACTCGGGATTCAAGCAATTTGCTAGACGCAGCGGAGTGAAGGAATGGGCTTATGAAGTTTCGTTTGACGAATCGAAGGTGACTTCGGATACGGCTCCTGCAAGCAAGAAGAACCCAGCTCATTCCACCACTCGCCTTTCTAGTGCTACCCGCGCAAATTGGGAGTATCGAGCTGAAGCCGCCTGGGATAATTCCTCGGCGATACGTGTAATCTCGCCACCGGCCTCTTCGGATAATGCAAAGGTCACTGCCCGAGACCAATCATTTTTCGAGTATAGGAATTTGCTCTGTTCCGGCAGCAACTCCGCTAAGCCGCCTGTGCACGGCGCGATGAAGGGCGTCCGACTTTCTATGCACCTGAGCGCGATTCCGCTCTGATAGTAGCGCCGATACGGAACAATTACGAGTCGCGCTGATTGTATTAGAACTGTCAGCTCGTCCTCCGGCACGAACTCCGGTCGCACCCTCCAGCCACGCACTTGGGGCCATCCTCGGCCGATAATTTCGAGTGAATAGCCTGCGGATGCCAACTGTTCACCAATCAACTCCAGTGTCTCGACGTCCCGGTCGGGTTTGAATTGTCCAACTACTCGGATCGCGCGATCCCTACTGGAGGTTCCTGCCGTGCGTTCGCCTGACATCGTGGGGTGCGGCAAATGGTATGTTTGCAGAGTGGGTAAGTCGACCTTCAAATCGAACTCCGCCGCAAGGCTATGCACGATAGCGATCGGCATGCGTTTTGCTGGAAGCAGTCCTGCTACCTTCCGACTGACCCTGCCATAGCCGATCGAGCGAACAAGAGGACGAGGGTCGTGATAGACGATGTAGCGTTTTGCCTGACCAGGAAGCAGGGCCAGTATGACTGCATCTATTGCCCCTAGCACCGGCCATGCAACTATGACGACGTCTGCCGTGCGCGCCTTCCACAGCGCCTCAACATAATCGAGAATCCAGCCGATTCGCCCGCCCTTCCGCTGCGAGGGCTCTACAAAAGAACTCACTTTAACGACTGAGCATGGCGCTGCGGCTGCGAGGGTCTCTGCTGCAGCGTTCACGTAGTGCTCAAGCGCGAACCGCAGTGGATTCACTAGAACAAACTTAGTCATCGCGACCTAAACACCACTTGTACTCCGTCCCAAATCCCTCTAAGAACTGCTATCGGTGCTTTAGGTATCGTACGACCCAGTATGGCCTTAGCGGATTCCTTCGCAAGTATATGACATACGGCGGCGGCTGTTGTCCACCATCCGAAGTGCCTACTATGCAGTATCACCATATTGCGGCCTAGATAGTACGGAGGAACTCCATTCGTAGCCTGCCAAGCACGCGCCAAAGGGACGTGAGCAACTGTCCATCCATCCATCCTCATTCTGTATTGCTGTTCGAGTTCTTCCATATACATGAAAAAGCTCTCGTCGAGTTTGTGCTTCTGCAGGACTTCAGTACGGTACAGAATGCATGCGCCGTCGATCCATTCCACACCGTGACATTCACTGGTCCTCAGAGGCTTACTGCAGACCGTGTTATGGCGGGGGAGCTTCAAACGCTTAGTCAAGTAACCGCCAACCGACCAGACCTGCTCGGATGAAGTGCCATGAAGGAGTAACTTCGGGCCAACGGCTGCCACCTTGCCACCGCGATCCAACGCCGCTGCCAGGGCGCGCAGAGATTCGGGTGCGAGAACAAGTTCGTGTGTAGTAACAAGGGTGTACGGTGTAAGGGGTCCCGATTCTGCGAGGTGTTCGACTCCTCGGTTGACGGCTGCTCCATATCCGCGATTTTGTATGAAAATAATCTCAACATCAAGCAAGCTCCTGAGAACTTCTTGCTGCGGTGGCTCGTCCTCACTGTTGTCCACGACTAGAATGTCGCCCAGAGCGATGCCAGAGTCGCGCAGCGAGCGAACCGTTGCCTCGATGGTCGCGTAGCTCTTGTGATGCACTACGATAGCTTTCGTCATCGTCAAGTTCCGGACTCACTCGCAGAAGTCGCCATTGCGGCTCGGAAATACTGCCCTGTCGTTCTGAACATGCCGATAGTCGGGCTGCGTTAGTTGTGATTGGTTCACGGGGTCCGCAGCAGGGGCTGTCTCTACGAAGTACGCAATGCGGGTGCTTTCCCGAATTTTACGAACCAGCATATTCGTCCCGTATCTAGCGATGACCGTTGCCCGCTTCCAACCAGGCGAAGCCCGACCACGGTGGACCGGCTGAGGGCATCCTTGATGCATTTATGCCAGGCTGAAATGTGCATTGCTGCCAGCCTGATGTCTGCATCCTAGATGGCGTCTCCAGACGTGATTGTTCGAACATCCGGTTATGCGCAACGGTAGACCGAGGGTTCGGTGGTACGAGAGCGCGTGAGGAGGTCCGAGGAGGCCTTCGAGACGGAGTAGGGCTAGTTCGCTGCAAAGCTCTGCCTCCGATCACGCGCATATCGGGCCCATATGCTGCGACGGCAGAGATGTGGACGAACTTGTCGACCTCCCGCTCGAATGTGACCTGCAACAGCACTCGAGCGCCCAGGACGGGGGTTGAGACAACTCTGCCGTGCTGGAGATCCGGCGATGCACGTGCGACTCCGGCGAAGTCTCCGGTCACGAGTACGCGCATGAGCTGCCTTTCGGGTTCCAGGGGCGTCCATTGCGCGCGAGCTACTGCCTTAGGTCCGGCCGAACGCGCCGGGCACCGGGCTGCGCAACAGCACGAGGAGACGCAGGAGGCTGCGGCCGGTGGGGGTGGTCGTCGGTCGGGGTCCTGGGGACCGACCCATTGCTGTAGTAGGCCCCGTAGTAGCTGTAGGCCCGCGGCCCACTGCTGGGAGCCATCGACATGACGGAGCCGAGGAGTGGCACGCCGATTCCGTTCAGCGTCTCCGCGGCCGTGCCGACCTGCTGGCGGGTGGTCTTGTTGAAGCGGACCACGAGGATCACACCGTCGGTGGCTGGGGCGAGCGCGGCGGCGTCGGTGACGGGCAGGAGCGGCGGGGTGTCGAGCAGGACGACGTCGTAATGGTTGCGCATGTCCTCGATCAGCTTCTGCATCTGCTGCGAGCCGAGGAGCTCGCTCGGGTTGGGCGGGAGGGATCCGCTGCCCAGGATGTCGAAGCGGCCGGCCCAGTTCTGGATGGCGTGGTTGAGCGGTACCTGGCCGGTGAGCACGCTCGTCAGGCCGATCGAGCCGTCGAGGCCGAACAGTGAGGAGACCTTGGGCTTGCGAAGGTCGGCCTCGACCAGGAGGACACGCTGACCGGTGGCCGAGAGGGCGATGGCGAGGTTCGCCGTCGTCGTCGTCTTGCCCTCCCCGGGTAGGGAGCTGGTGACGGTGAGGACGCGCCGGGGGTTGTCGATGTCGACGAACTGCAGGTTCGTGCGGAGCTGACGATAGGCCTCGGCGCGGGGCGACATCGGATCGTCGTGCACGGTCAGTGGCCGCTTCGGCACCTCTGGGTCGTAGACGACCGCGCCGAGACTGGGCACGCCGGCCGCCTCACGGAGTTGCTCCGGCGATTTCACGGAGGTGTCGAGGGCGTTGCGCGCGAGCGCCGCGGCGACGCCCACGGCGAGACCCGCCAGCAGGCCCAGGGCGAGCGTCGTCGAGAGGCCGGTCGAGGACGGCGTGGTCGGAGGTGTGGACGGCTGGACGACCCGGATCTGGACCGGCGGAACGCCGTTCGGGGCGGCGGGCCGCTCCAGCTCCGTGACGAGTTCCGTCATGACCGTGCCGATCGAGTTGGCGATCTCCGCGGCGCGGGCCGGGCTCGGGTCGGTCACGTTGACGTCGATCAGGACCGAGTCGAGGGCGCTCGACGCCGTGATCTTCTTGGCCAGCTGGTCGGGAGTGTCGGCAAGACCGAGACGCTGGACGACCGTGCTCGTGACACGGGGGCTCGTCACCAGCTCCACGTAGGAGGTCACGCGCTGCTGGGAGAGCTGCGCGCCCTGGTACGCCTGCTGCGGGTTGTCGCCGGTCTGCGCGCTGACGTACATCGTGAGCCTCGCGGTGTACTCGACCGGCCGGACGAAGAAGACCGCGCCGGCGGCCACCAGCCCGAGGACGACGGCGACAACCACGACGAGCCATCGCTCACGCAGAACGCGGAGATAGTCCTGGACCGTCATGCAGTCCCCTCGAACCTTCGCGTGTGCCGGATCGCACACGCGTCAGTAGAGGACACGGCTGGCAGTTCCCGTCGGTTCAGTGACGGTTCGCACATCAATGGTGCGGCCGCATTACGAGGCATGAGGCTTCTCCCCCGAAAAATACGTTCGTGCCCCCGTTTGGCTACAGCACTGTAAGCCGAACGGCCTCGTCGTGCTGACTGGGGGAGCGGAGGCCGGCGCACGCTTGTCGCGAGAGGTGGCGTCTGCGTTACAGCCAGCAGGAGGTCGGCAGAGGTTCGTCATCAAGTCTGATGATGCATCGCCCGAGGGTCCGCCGATGCGGCGAGCACGGCCGAAGCGCTGTCGCGCGATGTCGTCGGACGCTGGTCAAGATCGCGGCAGCGGTGCCGGGCGAGCACGCACCTCATCACCATGGTTCGGTGCCGCACCGCTCGGCTACACGCAGTCAAGGGAGCCCACGCCGCAGGGCCGCTCGGGAACGGAATAGTGGGGTCTCACTCTCGTCATCCGGCAAATCTGCTGGATACGTCCCCGCACGTTTCTGCGGCATATTTAGCGATGCACGACCGTGCGCCGGATCCGATGTGTGCAGAGCTTCTTGGCGAAGCGGTCGTCCGCGGCGAGTCCTTGGGCGCCGCACCAGGCGTTCGCTTCGGCTGCGATGGAAGAGGGCCCTGTTGCCTGCGCCCCCAGCAGGTCGTGATGTGTGCGGTCATGACCAGTGACGATCGACGACCCGTCCGGTAACAGGACCGTCGGCGGACTCGATGGGTGGTCGTGCGCACCGTGCTTCGGGTCGGCCTGGCCGTCCTGGTGATCGCCGTGGTCGGCGGCGGGCTGTGGTTCCTCCTCCGGCCGGCACCGACGCCCCAGACGCCCGTCAGGGTGAGCGGACTGCCGGCGTTCGGGCAGGCGGAGGCGGACGGACTGGCATCGACCCTGCGCTCGGGCGACCCGGCGCGGCTGGTGCCCGTCCTCCCGTTGCGGGCGGGCGAGAGCGTGGATCCGGCGTTCGCCTCCCAGCTCGCCGCGATGCCGTCGGACATCGATCCGGCGACGTTCACCGGGCAGGACCCGCAGACCGCCACCGTCCGCGCCACCAGTGGGGACAAGGTCTGGATGCTGGTCCTGCGCCGCCGGTGACCTGGGGTACTCGAACACATGTCCGCGCCGATCGGTGTCGAGGCTTCTCGGCCTCGGTCGTGGGCGGCGCTCGAGCTCGAGTCGCTCCACGAGGTCGTTGAGGCGCTCGGCCGGGATAAAAACGCGCTCTCGGAGCTGGTCCAGGAAATCGGCCCCCACGGCCAGGCTGGACGATGGGCGCTGATCGAGCGGATCGTCGAGGAGGAGCGTCTCCGTCGCCACCCTCGTCAACGGAGAGACGGGGCGCACTGACCTCGTCGGCGACGGAGGTCGACGATCACGCGGCCCTACGCCGCCCGCTGCGCCAGCCCCAGCGCGTAGTCCGGGTACCACTGCCCCGCTGGCGGCTCCCCCGGCCGGCACGCCCCGTCCGACTCCCCCGGCCGCTTGACCCACAGTAGGTCGTCGGCCAGCGCGTTGCCCGTCTCGGTGGTGGGCGGCGTGCCCAGAGCCCGGCCAGGCGGGTTGCAGAAGCTCGGGCCCCCGTCGACCTGATCCGACTCCACCCGCCCAGCTCCGTTGCGGCTGGTGTCGATCACGAGGTGGGCGCCGCGGAGGGCCTGCGAGATCTTCGTGCCGTAGGCGATGTTGTCCTGGGTGGTCCAGAAGTTGGCGACATTGAGCGCGAAGCCGTCGGCCCGCTTCACCCCGGAGCGGTCCAGCGCCGAGGCGAGGGCGCCGGTGTCGGTGATGAAGCCGGGATTGCCGGCGTCGAGGTACACCCGCGCGCCCGCACCCTTGAGCTGGTCGATCGCCTCGCCGAGGAGCTCGTAGCGCTCGTCGCGCAGGTTGCCGTCCACGCAGCCGGAGATCTCGTGGGGCACCGCGTCGGGCTCGAGGATCACCGTGGCGCCGGCGCCGTCGAGCGCCGCGGCCAGGCCCTTGACCCACTGGCGGTACTGGGCGCCGTCGCCGGAGAAGCTGCCGCAGTCGCGGTGCGGGATGTTGTAGCCCACCACCAGCGGCTTCTGCCCGGCCTGCGCGGCGCGCCCCACGTACGCGCGGGTCTCGGGCTCGACGGCCGCCGGGTCGGCCGAAACCCACAGCGGGACCGGCTGCTCGGCGATCTTCCGGAGCTCCTCGGCGTCCGCCGTGCGTCCCTCCTGCTCCCATGCCGCGACCTGCGCGGCGGCGGGGGTGGTCGGGTCGACGAAGAAACCGGTCGGCGAGGCGGTCACCGACGCCGGGGCGGTGGGCGCTGTCGTCGACTCCTGGCCGGCCGGGGAGCAGCCGAGCGCGGCGGCGGCGAGCACACCACCGGACAGGAGGCTGCCCAGCCAGCGGGAGAGACGATGTCGGGTCACGGCGTCGAATTCTCGCAGAGCGGTCTCCGGGCTCACGTGACGTGCACCCAATGGGCCTTCGACGGCGTGCCCGCGCCGTCGACCAGGAAGAGCATGTAGTAGCCGGGCGGGACCAGGGTCGGCTCCTCGGGGATTGCCAGGCTCAGCGTGCCGTCGGGGTTCTTGCTGACGTTCAGGGCCACGCTGCGCTGCTCGACGTCCGTGGCGTGCGTGGCCGCGGACGACCGGATCAGCCCCTTGAACAGCGAATTTCCGCCGAGGGTCATCACCTGGCCGGTGGGCAGCAGGATGCCCTCGGAGTGGTAGTCGCGGCCGACGAACGGTCCGCGGCGGCCGAGAGCGAGTTCGTGTCCGGGCGGTAGAGGCTCGCGACCAGGTTGTCGCTCGCGCCCTTGCCGCGGTAGTCGCGCGAGCCGTTCACGATCAGTAGCGAGTCGTCGGGCAGCTGCACGACGTTCGGGTAGCGGGTCGGCACCGGCAGGTCCGGGCCGGGCGTGTACGCCGCCTTCGGGCCCTGCTCGAGGTCGATGACGTCGATCCGCTTGCTGGTCAGCGGGGACTCGCCGACGCCGCCGCCCCAGACCACGATCATCTTCTGGTCCTGCACGGGGCCGGCCCAGGCCGAGCCGCTCGTCTCCATCTGGTCGGCGTCGCGCAGGCCGGCGACGGGCCGGAAGGAGTTGTCCCCGAGGTTCCAGAAGCCGGGGACGCGGCCCTGGTCGGCAGGGCCGTAGCCGGCGTTGGAGCCGGTGTAGAAGAGCGTCCCCTCCTTCGCGGTCTGGAAGATCGCGGGGTAGGTCGGGAAGTAACGGAACAGGTCCGGACGCTCGGTCCAGGTCTTGCTCTTCGGGTCGTAGATCTCGTTCTGGCCGGGCAGGATCACGCCGCTGCCGTCGAGCCCCGAGGTGGTGAGCACGGTGCCGTCGGGCAGCCCGGTCAGCGTGGGGTACCAGCGCTTGTGGTTCATGTCCCCCACCCGCACGTACTCCTCGGCGAAGGGATCGAACTCGTAGGCCTGCTCGATGCCCTGGTAGTCCTGCTTGTCCATGGTCATCTTCTGGCCGAGGCCGTAGACGTTGTCCGCGTCGGCGCCAATCAGGCCGGTGATCGTGTACTGCGTCGGGACGTCGGTGACGCCGGCGGTGCCGGTGTCCTCGGACTCGACCCACACCTGCGTCTCGCTCGCGGTGACCGTCACGTTGCCGCGTTTGCCCATCTGGGTCTTGGTCGCGGGCTTCACCGTGAAGGCGTTGGTGGCGAGGTACTTCCGGCCGTCGGGCGCGACGAACTCGGTGCCCTTCAGGAAGTCGCGGCCGGCGTCGGGGTTCTCGTTCTTGACCACGAGTTGCCCGGCGGCCTTGGTCACGGCGCCGTCGAGGATCTCGTAGCGCTGGGTGCCGCCGGCGACGAGCAGGTTGCCGTCGGAGAGGAAGGCGTGCCCGCCGCAGAACATGTCGTCGGGCGTGAGCACGATCCGGCCCTGCCCGGTGGCGGGGTCGTAGACGAGGGACGTGAAGGTGCCGGCGTCGAACTGGGTCTGGTCGTTGCCCGAGCCGGCGATGATCAGCAGCTTGCCGGTGGGCAGCAGCGCGGCGTGGACGGCGTTGACGCGCAGGTCGGAGGGGAGGTCGATGACGTCCCACTTGCCGTACCGCGCCTTATACTCGGCGCTGTTGATCAGCTTGTCGTGCTGGTAGTCGCTCACGAACGCCACCGCGGGCGGCACGTTCACGGCGAGCAGGACGCCGGGGACCGTCACGAGGGTGGCCAGCTTGCGGTGCCGGACCAGCCGTCCCAGGACGGCGCGCAGGGCGCGCTTCACGCGATGGCTCCGATCTCGTCGTCGTTCGTCTCACGGGGTGCGGGGACCGCACCGGGGCGCAGCAGGCCGGGCTGGGCCGGGATGCGCGGCTGCGGGCGCAGCGGGCGGACGGGGGCGGTGGCGCCCACGAGCTCGCTCGGGGACCGGGTCTGCCCGGCTTCCTCCCGCTCGAGCTGCCAGAGGGCCATCGGGGCGAGGCTCACCAGCAGGGCGATCGCCGGCCACATCATCACGTCGACGTTGGCGTAGCCGAGGACCACCGACGCGGTGAGGGCGGCGGCCAGCAGGGCGGACCACTGCAGGTGCCGACGGAAGGTGCGCAGCCGGTCCGGCGACGACGCGTCGGCCTTCGGGGTCACCACGAACTTCGCGGGCCGGCGCAGGACCGTGGCGGTCAGCGCGCTCGCGTAGATCGGCGCGGAGAGCACCGACATCGCCATGCCGCGCAGCCCGGCGCTGCCCGTCTCCTCGTAGGGGCTGACGTTGTAGCGGCGGTTGCGGATGTAGACCCACGCCTGGAAGAGCGTGGCGTCGACGTAGAGGGCGAGCCACAGCTCGGGCGGCACCACGATGCCGGCGACGCCGAAGGCCAGGTACAGCGTGGCGTTGACGGCGCCGAGGATCCAGCCGACCGCCATCGACGGGTAGAAGGTCGTGATCAGCAGGTAGTGCAGCATCCGGCCGGGCGACAGGCGCAGGAACCGCCGCCAGAAGGTGCCGGAGAGGATCTCGAAGGTGCCGCGGGACCAGCGCAGCTGCTGGCTGAAGTAGTCGGTCCAGGAGGAGGGGCCCTCCCCCACCGCGACGACGTCGGGCGTGTAGACCGAGCGCCACCGCCGGCCGGTCGCCGGGTTGCGGCGGGTGTGCAACGCCAGGCCGGTGGCCATGTCCTCGGTGATCGAGTCCGCGAGGCCGCCGATGCACATCAGCGCGTCGATGCGGACGGCGTTGTTCGTGCCGACCAGCATCGGGATGCCGTAGGCGTTGGCCGCCCGCTGGATCACGCTGTGGAAGGGGAACTGCTGGGACTCGGCGGCCTTGGTCACGAAGTTGTCGACGTTGGCGTAGCACTGCGGGCCGACCACGAACGCGACGTCCGGGTCGCGGAAGTAGCCGAGCATCCGCTCGGCGTAGTTCGGCAGCGGGACGTGGTCGGGGTCGACGGAGAGGAAGACGTCGTAGCGGTAGCCGTGGGCGTCGACCCAGGCGTTGTAGTTGCCGTGCTTGGTCTTGGCCTTGAAGAAGCCGCGGGGCTGGTTGTAGGCCTCGACGCCCTTGCGGGAGAAGTGGTGCACGCCTGTTTCGCGGCACATCTGCTTCACCTGCGGGTCGTCGCCCTCGTCGAGGAGCCAGACGTCGAACCGGCCGTCGTGACGGATGCGGCGGGCCGCCTCGAGCGTGGTCCGGACCATCTCGATCGGCTCCTTGCCGGGGACGATCGTGGTCAGGAAGGCGACGCGCAGGTTGCGGTCGGGGCGGACCGGGACGGGGTCGCGGGCGAGGATCGAGGCCAGCGACAGCGAGACGACGTTGACCAGGCGCAGGGCCTCGACGAGCGCGATCGAGGCGATGACGAACGCGTTGGCCGCGTGGGCGAAGGTGTTGCCGTCGACCTCGGGGCGGTGGCCGGGGTGCAGCAGCCACAGCACGAAGCCGATCTCGACGACGACGTTGAGGACGACGATCGCGAGCGACCCCGCGTAGCGGCGGGGGCCGCCGGACTTGTGCACGCCCTTGAACTCGACCCGGTAGGGCCGGTCGGCGGGCGGCTCGGTGATCGGGCCGGAGATCTCGCTGAAGGCGCGGACGCGTTGCTGTTCCCCGACTGGACTCGTCACTACTTCTGATCCCATCTGACTGTCAGGAGACGACGGGATCGTTCGTGCAGACACTCACCCGGCACGGAGAGTGCTGGGGCGCTGTCCGTGCATCACCCTGTCGAGGGCGCAGTGGTGGTGTTACGCGAGAGTAAGGTCCTGTTTTTGCGATTCAGGCTCCGGCCCGCGGCGCTCTTGCTCTCCTTGGGTGAGCCTTCGCTGCTTCTGGGTCACTCCCAGTGCTCCAGATAGAACACTCCCGGTCTCAGGGAAGGTCTTTCGGATCACAGGACCAAAGCCCCTGGCTCCTCCGCTCCTGGCCTCGGGTTCCTCGATCCTCACTTGAGGATTCGTGATCGACCGGACCAACAGGACGGACTACCTCCTCGACGACGAGCGCATCACGTCGTCCACCGTGCGAACCACGGTGCCGCGGTCGCGCCGCTGCTGCAGCCAGTCGAGGAATGCGGTGAAGATCTGCGGAGCCAGCGAGTTGTCCCCGGTGCACTTCGTGGCGCAGATGCCGTGGAACACCATCGGGACCCACCCGCCGCCGTGTTCCTCGGCGCCGACCACGCTCGCCTGCAGATCGGCCAGCGTCGTACCGCTGCTCACACCGGGAGCGGTACGGATGTTGAACGGGTCGTGCGGGGGAATCGACTCGGCGTACGGGCACTGCCGGCAGGCCGGGTTGTTCAGGCCCCCGACGGCGCGAGCGTCGATGTACCCGCAGTCCGCCACGATCTTCGCCACTTCCGGTGACGTTCCTCCCTCGGGATAGGCGAACGACCCGATGTTCTGACCTTGTTCGTCGTCCCCGAACCGCAGTGCGGTGAGCGCCGCCCGGTCCTGACACACCTCTGACCTCGCCGTAGCGAGGTCGACCTTGACGAGGTTCTCGTGATGGACGGTGTGACCGCCTATGTCGTGCCCCTCGAGCGCAGCCTCGAAGGTCTGCGGCCACATCAGGTAGTAGGCACTCGTGCCGACGAGCCCCGAGCTGACGTACAACGTCCCGGCCATGCCGCGCGACCGCAGCATCTCCAGCGCCGTCGCTTGGCTCGCGGAAGCGTCGTCGAAGGTGAGGCTGACGACGGTCTTGCCGGTGAGGTCCTCGCCGCCTGCCGCACCCGGCCGTGATGGCGTTGCATCGGGAACGCCCGCGGGGGTCGGAGGTTCCACACCTCGCCGACCCGTGGCGTCGAAGCGAGGAGACGGCGACGCGCAGGCAACCACTATGACCAGCGCGGCCAGGACTCCTCCGAAGGCCCGGAGCAACCTCGGACGACGCGTCACGGCAATGCCCACCATACGGCCCTCGGTCGAGCAGTATGTGAGGACCGCCTGCCAGTGTGCTCGACCGAGCCACGAGCCATCATCGCCTGACGGGTCCGTACTCCAGATGTGGCCCAACGGGTCCGTACTCCCGGTGTGAGTCGAAGGCGCGATGCCGGTGGCGCAGCCGGCTCAACGGCTACGGAGCGCGCGAGCGGCTCGTACGGCTCGGCGGGCGCCGGGGACCCGACGAGCAACTCGTCGGAGTCGCCCCGTCGGGCCCGGGCAGTGGTCGAGATCAGGGCCACGATGCTCCCCCACGTCGAGCGCCGTGAGGACGTGCATGTCGGCGTCGTCGAGAGCGAAGTCGACAACGCTGATGTTCTGCCGCATCCGCTCCGGCCTGGTCGATTTCGCACACACGATGTTCCCCAGCTGTACGTGCCACCGCAGGACGATCTGGGCGGGTGACCTCCCGTACTCGTGCGCGAGCCGGACGACTTCCGCTTCCGCGAGAAGCGGTCCGCCCTGCCCGAGCGGACCCCACGCCTCCGTCTCGATCCCCTGTAGGCGGTGGAACTCCCGCAACCGCGTCCGGGCGAAGAGCGGGTGGCACTCCACCTGGTTGACGGCAGGGATCGTCGTCGACTCGGCGGCGAGCCGCTGCAGGTGAGCGCGGGTGAAGTTGGAGACACCGATCGCTCGCGCGCGGCCGTCGGCGAGCACCTCCTCGAAGCCCGTCCACGTCTCCACGTACCGGTCGGCGCCCGGCTCAGGCCAGTGGATCAGATAGAGGTCGACGTGATCGGTCCCGAGCCGCCCCAGGCTCTTCTCGAGCTCACGGATCGCTTCCCTCCGCCCGTGCCGGTCGACGTCGAGCTTCGTGGTCAGGAACACCGCGTCCCGCGACAGGCCGGAGCGGGCAAGGGCCCGACCGACCTGCTTCTCGTTGCCATACCTCTGCGCAGTGTCGATGTGCCGGTAACCGGCCTCGAACGCCGCCAGCACCGCCTGCTCCGTCTGCCCAGGGGCGATCCGGTACACGCCGAAGCCGAGCTGCGGGATCGTGACGCCGTTGTTCAGCGGGATGAACGGCACGTCACCCATTCCGGACGACTCCCCGCCAAGCCCCCCGGCTCGTCAACGGGTGTCCACGCACCACCCACGTCGTGTTCCCTAACCGTCCTGCGATACCACCTGTGGGCTCGTCCCGGTGCATGCCCACCGTCCCCTCCACGCCTGCCACACCCCGCAGGTCGCCCATCTGTGCGGTCGGCGCTCGATCGGCAGACGGCCGGCAGCGGTGTCTGGGGCTCGCGCGCTGTGGGACTCGCGTTACCGGACGGCGAGTGTCGCGTTCCCCGTGCCCCTCCTGATGCCAGCGTTCACCGTGCTCCTGTCTCAGCGAACCGAGAGGGGCGCCCGGCGGCCCGGCCGCGGCTCAGCGCGAAGGGACGATCTTCTCGACGATCCGGTACACCGCGTCCGTAATCAGCACGACGGCCTCGTGGTGGGCCTGCTGGGGCTTGCCGATCGGGTCGGGGACCGACAGCTCCTCGCGGTCGAGCGGCACGAGCCCGCGCTTCATCCGGGCCTGCTCCACCAGCTCCTGGGCCCGCTTCACCGGATCCCCCTCGGGGAGCATGCACTCGTCGACGGCGTCGACCAGGGCGGCGAACTCGCGCAGCGCGAAGGTATTCTTCAGGCCGGCCGGCTCGCGCTCGACGACCGCGCTGCGGTGCCGCAGGCTCGCGCCCAGGACCAGGTCGGACCTGCGGACCATGGAGCTGCGCAGCTGGCGGGCGCGGAAGGCACCGGCCTGCACGCCGTCGAGCCCCCACGGGGCAAGCTCGTCGCGGGTGTCGGGGTGCATCATCTCCCCCACCACCGCGTTCATCCCGGCGCTGGAGATGTCGAAGCGGGCCGCCTCACGTCCGCCCAGCTTCCCGACGAGCAGGTGGCGGGTCATGATCTCGGCCGCGGGCGAGCGGCAGAGGTTGCCGGTGCAGACGAAGAGCAGCCGGAACGTGTCGGCCCGCGCGGGGTCAAGATCCGGCCGCGAGTGTCTGCCCACGTCCTCCAGTGTGACGGCTCCGCCGCCGTTGCGCCTCCCTGCGTCCACCGCCCGAGTGGTCTCCGCCACCGGCGCGGACGCCGCGCGCCGGAACCGTCGGGAGGGCCCCTGAGCGTCTGATCAGCGGCTTCTCGGCTGCTCCTCCCGGCCTTCCCGACCAAGGTCATCAGTTGTGACGATGCGTCATCGGACGGGGTAACAGGGTGACGGAGGGCGGCGACAGTCGGGACAGATGTGGATCGAGGGGGTCCACGTCGTCACCCGGAGGAGTAGCCCGCCATGACCGCCGCGTTCGACGAGCTCACCGTCGACCTCAGCAGCGTTCCCGTCCAGCGTTCGGTTGCGGCGGCGCACGCGGTCCGTCCGCCGGCTCGACGGCCCGGGACGGCCTGGGCGGTGCTCAACGCCGTCGTGGCGGTGCTGATCGTGCTGGTCGTCCTGCCCGTCCTGCTCGCCGTCGCGCTCGCGGTCATACTCGACCGCGGCCCCGTGTTCTTCCGCCAGACCCGCGTCGGCCAGGACGGGCGCCATTTCCAGATGATCAAGTTCCGGTCGATGGTGATCGACGCCGAGGCCCGGCTCGCCACCCTCCAAGCCCACAACGAGGCCGCCGGGCCCCTGTTCAAGGTCGCTCACGACCCCCGCATCACCACCGTCGGCGCCGTCCTGCGCAAGTACTCCCTCGACGAACTGCCCCAGCTGTTCAACGTCATCACCGGCACCATGGCCCTCGTCGGCCCCCGCCCCGCCCTACAGCGCGAGGTCGACCACTACTGCCCCAGCGCCCGCCGCCGACTGCTCGTCAAGCCCGGCATGACCGGGCTTTGGCAGGTCTCCGGACGCAGCAACCTGTCCTGGGACGAATCCATCGCCCTCGACACTCGCTACGTCGACACCTGGTCCCCCACCCTCGACCTGACGATCCTCGCCCGCACCGTCCGCACCGTCGTCAGAGGCGACGGGGCCTACTGAACTCCGCTCGTGGCGCCGGCCCGCCTCGAACAGGGCAGGCCGCTCGCGATTCCCCACGCGGCGCTCGTCGCTTGGTCCCGCCGGCCGCGGCAGAGGGATTGGATGGCGCGAGCAGCCGTACTCCCGGTCACGCCGGCTGCGTCCGCGGACAGCCGAACCACGGTGGGTCGTGCGACGAGCGGTGGTCGAATGTGAGGGGCGGCTCCAGGTAGCCCGCTCGGGCGAGGACGTGGAGATAGGCGGGATCCGTCAGCGCCACCGGTCGGTCCAGGCCGAGGGCGAGGGCGCGCGCGAGGGCGGACTTCAGCCGGTCCTGGAGCCCCGAGATGCTCAGCCGCAGGCGGGAGGCGGCCTGCTTGAGCAGCACCGGCTCCGTGTGCTCGTGCGGGGGCCACTGCAGCTGCCGGGGGAAGACGGCCTCGAGTGCCTCGCGCTCGGCCCTCGTCAGCCCTCGCGGAGTGAAGGCGGTCGCCGTGACCGGCCCCCGGTGCTGCCCGACCTCCGGTGGGTCCTCGTCCTCACCCACCCGCACCAGGGTCGACGGGTCGTCGAACTCGAGCAGCAGCCAGTGCTGCGAGGTCCTGGACCCCGGCAGCAAACGGACGCCGACGAGGGGCCAGTCGACCGTCGTCGAACACTTCCGGATCAGATGCGACGGCAGGCACCACGGGTGCAGCACGGCGCCGTTCCGGTTCGTCGCCCTGATGGTCCACCCGTCCTCGGTCGCCGTCACCGTCATCGCGCGGCGGGACACGAGCACGTCGGGCACGTGGACGCCGAGGGGCAGCTCGCCCTCGCGGCCGGCGACGATCTCCTCCCCGACCCCGATCCGACGGGTGGCCGTCACCCGCCACACCGATCCGTCGTACTCGTACGCCATCACCCAGCGCTCGTCAGGCACGGCAGACTCCTCGCGAACAGTCGACGTGCACCGCCACCCAGCAGGACAACGTGGAGCCTCGCCCGCGCGTGCCCCTGAGACCCAGGGGGCGCATCCTCAGCGGCCACGGTGACAGCGCCGGACAAGGATGCCGCCCCCGCCCGCGCACCACATTGGGGGCCGCCCCCGCCTGTTCAGGGCTCTCCCTACAGTTGCCGGGTGGTAGCCCCAGCCGTCCGCGACCCTCCTACGGTGTCGTCGCCGCGCTGTCCGGCCAGGTCCAGGTCACCTGGTAGCTGCGGTCCGGCATCGGGTTGTCGACGGTCCAGGTGATCTCCTCGACAGGCGCGGGGCCAGGGGCCGGGCTCACGGTGAGGCCGCCGGGATCGAGGTAGACCGTCTGATTGGCCGTGACGTCCTTGTAGCGGAATTTCACGTCGCCCGCCGGTAGGCCGGGAGGAAAGATGATCCGGTAGGACGCCTTCTCGGTGGCGTGCAGGATGCGGAACCCTCCCCACCAGTCGGACTTGTTCTGGAATCCGTTCCAGAAGGTCACGAGAAGGTCGACCGTGAAGGGCTGGTCGTCCGGCTCCTTCGAGATGTCGACCAGTACGTTCCATTGGCGAACGCCCGAGGACGGCTGTGTCTCGGCCTGTATCACGCGGAAAGGATGGGAATCGCACCAGATCGAAGGGTCCGCCGCACTACCGCTGGAGACGGTGTGGACGAAGTACTTCGCGCCGGGCTCGGTCTTGCGCAGGACGAAGGAGGTCATCGACAACCCCCTGGACACCCGTTCCCCGCTCGCCAGCTCCTCCGCAGTAGTCCTCTTCCATCCGGTGAGATCGAGGGTCGACGTGCGTTCCACCACCCGGACCCCGGACTTGTAGGTCAGGTCCTCCGGGAGACTCCTGTCCGAGGCGCCGGGTACCTGCCAGTTGAACAAGAACTGTTCGGCCTCGTTCCTCAGAGAAGGCACAGCGGCGACCACGACCACGAAGGCCACCAGCAGGGCGAGGAACTCGAGTCCGATCCTCCGCCAGCGCAGTCTGGCGAACGGATGGAATCCGATGTGGGTGGGTGCCGAAGTACCCCTGCCGGCGCCCCGGATCAGTGCGACGGACGGCTCCTCGGTCTTCTCCTTCTCCGTCTCCGTCTGCGTCTGCGGGATGTCCTCGGGAGGGTCGCAGGTCCGGGCGTGTCGGACAGACGGACCAGATCCCCCACCGGAGCCGTGCCCGCCGGCTGACAGCGCATCCTGTGCGGCGCGAGCCAGTTCGCCGGCGGTCGAGAAGCGATCATCCGGATCCTTCGCCATGGCTCGACGGATGACGGGGTCCAGCCCGACGGGAAGACCCTTCCGCTCCGCCGATGCCCGCGGCGGATCCACGTAGAGGTGATCGTGCATCAGCACGTGGCCCTCACCGACGAACGGCGGTCGCCCGACCAACGCCTCGAAGAGCAGGCAACCGAGCGCGTAGACGTCCACTCGCCGATCGACCGCTTCGCACCTGAACAACTCCGGCGCCATGTAGGCCAGCGTCCCGACCGCGGATCCGGTCGCCGTCAGGGTCGACGCGGCACCCGTGTCACGGCGCGCGACGCCGAAGTCGATCAGATAGACGAAGCCGCGCTCGCCCAGCAGAACGTTCGACGGCTTGATGTCCCGATGGATCAGGCCCGCTTCGTGAGCGCAGTCGAGCGCCTCGGCCACCTGACGTACGACGTCGACCGCTGCGCCGGGATCCAGCGGCCCGTGATCGGCGATGAACGTGTGGAGATCGGCTCCGTCGACGAGGCGCATGTCGATGTACAGACGCCCGTCGATCTCCCCGAAATTGTGAATGGGGATCACGTGCGGCGAGGACAACCGACCGGCCCGGCGTGATTCGCGCCGGAACCGGCTCTGGTACTCGTCGTCGGCCGCGAGGCCCGGACGGAGGCGTTTCAACGCCACCGGGCGGTCCCGGGTGGTGTCGAATGCTCGATAGACCTCGCCCATACCGCCGACACTGATCAACGCATCCAACCGGTACGGCCCGAACATCTCCGGTTCCATGGTCACCCCCAGTGCGGCGCCCGCCCACGCAAAGTACCGGAAAGTCTCCCCCTCCCGGTCGCCGCGGAATTGATCGACAGATCACCGACGGAATCGCTCTCCACGCGTACATCCCTGCGAGATCGACATGCCGGGCAGTGCCGATCACCACCTGCCGCGGTCGCTCCGTCACGGCCGGTGAGCAGGGAAGATCCTCGTCCCGATTGCACGTCGTCACGTTTCCGCGTCAACCCCGCCACGTGGCGGGTATTCACCTGACGATCCCCTTCCGCCCCCATTCTCGTCGCAGTCCGTCCGGTACCGGTCGACCTTCGGTGGAGCATTCACCCCGCCACGCAGCGGGATTCCGGAAGACGCGGACGCCGCGCTACACATATGTCGCTCGGATTCCGCAGACGAGAGGTTCGGTGAGAGCGATGGTGGTGACTGTGCCGTTGATGCTGAGCGACCGGGATTACGCGATCCTCGGCGCTGTTGCCGCCGGTCGGTGCGCGGTCGGCCAGTCGGACGGCGGCATCCTGACCATTGACGGGATGGCCTGTTGCGATCAGTTCGCAGCCCGGCGCCTCCTGCGCTCGGGAGTCGTCTCCTCGGAGTTCGAGAAGGAGCACGCCGCGCTCACCGAATTCGGCCGCGAGCTCATTTCGGAGAAGAAGTCGGCGGGGAAGGAACCACGATGAGGAAGCAGAGGGAGCGGACCACCACGGGCGACTGCCGGCGCGCACGGCGACGCAGGCGCGCGAGGGGCTGGGTCACCGGCGGGCTCGTCACGCTGGCGCTCCTCGGCGCGGGGCAGTCCGCGTCGACGGCGTGGGCCGACACCCCGACGGACGCCGGCCCCCGTGATGCGCGGGTCGAGACGAGCAACGACTCGGACGTCACCTTCGTGGCGGTCGTCCGGCAGCGTCCGGCGTTCGCCGGTGTCTCCGAGGCGGACCTGGTTCAGCTCGGTCACCTGACCTGCCAGGCGTTGGACCGGGGCGCCACGGACGACGACCTCGTCGCGGCCGGGCGGCCGACGTTCTCGCCGGCGGACATGGGGTGGCTGATGGGCGCGTCGATCGTCACCTACTGCCCGAGCCACATGGACCGGATCCAGGCCCAGCCGCAAGGCGGGCAGGGTGCGGGTTCCTCTTCCGCGCAGGCGTCGCCCCGCTCGACCGGCCCGGGGAGCACCGACTCGATTCTTCGCGAGTCGGAGCGCCGGATGTGGGAGTCGTACCGGAACCGCATCAACCCGTGAGGACCGGTCGGACGCCGGCCTCAGCCAGACGCGACGACGAGCCCGATCGGGGGGCAGACCGAGATCGGGCCGTCGTGGCACACCACTCGAATCACCACGGAAGAATCAGAAGGAGAACATCATGAGCTACAGGTCGACATTTGCCCGCCTCGCCGTCGGATCGGCCCTGGTGGGTGGCCTCGCGCTGTCGGGTGCCGGAGCCGCATTCGCCGACGCGCCGCTGGCCACCGCGTCCGGCCCCGCCTCGCTCGTCCAGCTCGAGAAGAGCGACGACTACAAGCGTGGCTACAACGAGGGGTACCGCAAGGGGTTCGAGGACGGCAAGAAGGACTGCAACGCCCCCAAGAAGCAGGAGAACCAGCCGAACCAGCTGCGGGAACCGAGCGACTACACGAAGGGCTTCGCCGAAGGCTACTCCGCAGGCTACGACAAGGCCTGTAAGAAGCAGGAGCAGAAGGACGACAGGCAGTTCCAGAAGGGCTACCAGGAGGGCTACGCGGCGGGTTACCGGGCCGGCAAGCAGGACTGCAACGCCCCGAAGAAGCAGGAGAACCAGCTCCAGGCGCCGGACGCCTACACGCAGGGCTACACCCAGGGCTTCTCGGCGGGCTTCGACAAGGCCTGCAAGAAGTAGGTCTGAGCGCAGCCGCTCACCGGCTCCGGTCGGTGGGCGGCTGCCGCATGACCGCGGCCCCGGACGAGCCGACTCATCAATGCTGGGTATGTCCGGCACGGAGGGTTAACGAACGAGCACCGTAGGGCGAACATCGGGACGTAGGACCCCCGCCGCGCCATGCGGCGGGTCGTACTGATNGGCCCGCCTCCGCGCTCGGAGGCGGCCCGTTTCGCTGTCAGGCGGCCTGGGCCAGCCAGGGCTCCCAGGCCGGATGCGGCTCGACGGCCAGCACCAGCACCCCACCGGCCGCACGGGTCGGTGGCTTGGGCGTGACCCGCAAGGTCCAGCCGATCTCCTCGACGAGGCGGTCGGCCTTCTTCGAGTTGCAGGCGCGGCAGGCGGCGACGCAGTTCTCCCAGCTGTGCGCACCACCGCGGCTGCGCGGAACCACGTGATCGATCGTGTCCGCCTTCTTGCCGCAGTAGGCGCAGCGGCGCAGGTCGCGGCGGAGGACACCCGCGCGGGTCATCGGCACCGCCCGGCGGTAGGGCACCCGGACGTAGCGGGAGAGTCGCATGACCGACGGAGCGGGGACGGTCAGGTTCTCCGAATGGAAGGCCGCCCCTTCGAGGGCGGCCTGCACACACTCGGCTTTACCGGTGAGCATCAGGACGATCGCGCGTTTGGCCGTGACGACGGCGAGAGGCTCGAAGCTCGCGTTGAGCAGCAGCACCCGTGAACCCGGCGGGAGCGCCGTCACCCCGGCACTCCCTGCCCCCGTCTCTCCCTCCCCGGGCTCGGGGACGGCGACGAGGGGTTGGGGTTGTCGATCCGGCACGCGACCACCTCCGCTCGGATGAGGTAAGTCGACCATACGAGAGCGGGGTTACGCACGTGTGATATTGGGGCGGACACGCGGTGCTGGTCGACGGCCCGACTGAGGCGGCGAACGGGCCGCTCGTCAATCCTGCTGAAGAGTTGTCACGCCGGGGGCGACTACGGCGATAGGCCGGTTGATCGCGTCGTTCGTCCGCCAGGAGTTCCCGTGTCCAGCCCCCGCCGCCCGCTCGCCCTGCCCGAGATCGAGCCCGCCACCCAGCTGCTGCCCGTGGTGCCGCCGCACGCAGTGCCGGAGCCCCGGACCGAGGTCGACGACTACCTCGCCGAGCTGCCCGAGCCCGTCGCGGTGCGCCGACGTCGGGACCCGCTGGTCTGGGTCGCCGCGGCGGTACCGGTGCTCGCGCTGCTGGCAGTGCTGCTCGTCCTCTTCCTCTGACTTCTGGAGCGATCGCTCAAGTAGTCTGGCGGGCATGTGGTTCTGGCTCGCCGGCGCGATCCTCGCCGAGGTGACCGGCACGGTCGCCCTCCGCTTCTCCCAGGGCTTCTCGCGGCTCTGGCCGTCCGTGATCGTGGTGCTGGGGTACGGCATCGCCTTCTACTCGCTCTCGCAGGCGCTGAAAGGCGGGATCGCGATCGGGGTGGCGTACGGGATCTGGTCGGCCGTCGGCGTCGCGTTGATCGCGATCATCGGGGCCGTGGTCCTCAAGGAGTCCCTGACCTGGGTCCAGATCGGCGGGATCGTGCTCGTCATCGCCGGGGTGCTCGCACTGGAGCTCGGCCGGACGTCGCATGCCGCCTGAGATCGCCGACGGCCGGCTGCGCAAGGGAGCCTTACGCCGCCGGGCGCTTCTCGACGCGACTCTCCGGCTGGTCGGCCGGTCCGGGGTCGCTGCCGTGACGCAGCGGGCGGTCGCGGCGGAGGCGGAGCTGCCGCCGAGCGCGGTGCTGTACTACTTCGCGAGCGTCGACGAGCTGCTGGTCACCGCCCTGCGGGAGGTCAACGACCGGTACGTCGCCGACCTCGCCGAGATCACCACAGTCGGGCAGCTGGCGGAGCTGATCGCGGCCTACTCGGCCCAGGACCGGCGGCTGACCATCGCGGAGTACGACCTCTACCTTCTCGCCGCGCGCCGCCCTGACCTACGCGAGGAGCTGGATCGCTGGGACCGGGCGGTGGACGAGATGGCCCGACGACTGTGCCCTGAGCGCGCGGAACTCCTGGCCGCGGCGGTCAACGGCCTCTACCTCCGCGCCGCGACGACTGGGATCGACCGGGCGACGACCGTCCGTGTCCTCGGGGGATGAGCCTCTGACGCTCAGATCTCTACCTGAAGAGTGGGGAACGTGCGGCCACGCTGTGGCGGGGGGATCCCACAGCGTGGCCGCACCAGCGACGGGTGCCGTGTGAGGGGGGCACCCGCCGCCGTCCGTGACGTTGCGGGGTGATTCGTATGGCGGCGGGGGCCCGTTATCAGTACGTGATGCGGTGTACAGGTTCGGCCGTTCGCTTCGCTCGACGCGCTCATGTAAGGAGCTCCGGGACTTGATCGGCCCGG